>DATNLV010000831.1:0-24763 GCA_035602665.1 Bryobacteraceae bacterium
GCTGGTTTCGCGCATCGCGCTCTACCCCGATCCTCTCCTGGCGCAAGTTCTTGCCGCGTCGACCTACCCCAACGACATCCCCCCGGCCGCCCAATGGGCGGATGAGCACCATTACCTGACCGGGCAAGCCCTTGCGGATGCCATCGCCGGGGACCAGTTGCCCTGGGATCCCAGCATACAAGCGCTGCTCCCATTTCCGTCCGTGCTGGACATGATGAATTCGGACATGAACTGGACCACCCAGCTCGGCAACGCGTTCCTGGCGCAGCAACAGGACGTGATGGACGCGGTGCAGAGGCAGCGAGCCGCCGCGCAACACTACGGCTACCTGAGGAGCAACGGGCAGATCGTGGTCAGCGGAGGGCCGTACATCACGATCGTGCCCGTGAATCCTGCCTATGTCGTGGTCCCCTACTACGATCCAGCGGTTGTGTTCTTCGCGCCGCGGCCGGGATTCTTCGTGGGAGGTGCGATCCGTTTCGGCTTCGGCGTCGGGATTGGCGGGTTCTTCGCGCCGTGGGGCTGGGGAGGAGGAGCGGTCCGCTTCGACTGGGGTGGGCACGCCGTGTTCCTGAACAACGCTCGCTGGGGCAGGACCTGGGTTAACCGGGGCGCGTACGTTCATCCCTATCCCGCGATCCGGCGGCCCGGGCCAGGTTTCGTCCGTCCGCCCGAAGCACATGAGGTGCATGGGCGCTCCCAGGAGGAGCGAAATGCCGCCCGGCAAGGCAGGCCAATGCCACGCGAAACGCATCGGAACGAGCGCGAGCGCCGCTAGGTTGCCGCTGTAGTGAGCGGGGTGCTGACGCCGCTCAGGATTGCGAAGGAATCGAGCTCACGGCCTCACCACAGGTCCTGCCCCATCGTTCGATGACGTCAAACAGTTCGGCGGGGTGAATCGGCTTGGTGAGATAGTCGTCCATTCCCAAGGTCAGGCAGAGATCCCGGTCGCCCTTCATCGCGCTGGCCGTCAACGCCACAATGGGAATGTGTTGAGAGGAGCGTTGCTCCTTCGCGCGAATTGCCTGGGTCGCTTCGTGGCCGTTCATCAACGGCATCTGCACATCCATCAGGATGAGATCGAAGCTGCCGCGCTCCATCGCTCGCAGCGCCTCAGCCCCGTTGCCGACGACCTCCACGGCGTGGCCTTGCTTCTCCAGGAAGCGCGCCGCCACCTTCTGGTTGATCAGGTTGTCCTCGGCAAGCAGGATGTGCAGACGGCGGGTGGCCGCCGGGATTTGAGTGCCGCCCGGCGGTCGAGACCGCTTGCGCGGCGCCCCCAGCGCGTTCACAATCGCCTCGAGCAGGCTGGCCGGTGAGACCGGCTTCAAAACGTAATGACCCGACGCCCTGAGCTCGTGACCGAGCGAGCCAATGTCCGGCGAGTCCAGCATCATGATCGTCCCGCCGGCGAGCGCCGGATCTTCCCGAATCTGTCGCGCCAGCTCGAAGCCGTCCGCCCCCGGCATGTGGGCGTCCAACAGAACCAGGGCGAAGCGGTTGCCGGAAAGCGCGAATTCACGCATCGTCTCCAGCGCCTTTGGAGCGGACCCGGCAAGCGTGGGCCTCATGCGCCACCCCAGCGTCATCTCGTGAAGAATGCGGCGGCTCGAAGCGTTGTCATCGACGATCAGAATGTTCAAGCCGTCGAGGACCTCGGGCTCCGCGGGACAGGCCAGCGCCACGGGCAGGTCCGGAATCGCGAAGTCCGCCGTGAGATGGAACTCGCTTCCCCGCCCCACTTCGCTCTCGACCCAGATGCGCCCACCCATCAGGCTGAGCAGACGCGAGCAGATCGAGAGCCCCAGGCCAGTGCCGCCATAGCGCCTCGTGGTGGTGCCGTCGGCCTGCACGAACGCGTCGAAGATGCGCGCTTTCCACTCCGGCGCGATTCCAATCCCCGTGTCCTTCACCGCCAGGTGCACTGTCAGGCGGCGCTCGTGTTCGCTGGCCTCGAGCACTCTCAGGGATACCTCACCCGAAGCCGTGAATTTGATGGCGTTCGATAGCAGATTGACCACCACTTGACGGAGGCGCCCGGAATCCCCCCATACGCAGGCGGGCAGTTCAGCCCGATTCTCATACAGCAACTCCAGGCCCTTCTCGTGCGCCGGCGCGGCCATCAACCGCATGATCTCCTGCAGCATTTGGTCGAGGCTGAACCCGGCGCTATCGAGCGCCAACTTCCCGGCCTCGATTTTCGAGAAATCCAGAATGTCGTTGATGATGGTCAGCAACGATTCGCCCGAGGACCGGACCGCCTTAAGATACTCGCGCTGGCCTTCGGTGAGTTCGGTATCGAGGGCCAGCTCGGTCATCCCGAGGATGCCATTCATCGGGGTCCGGATTTCGTGGCTCATGTTGGCCAGGAATTCGCTCTTGGCCCGGCTAGCGGCCTCGGCGGCTTCCTTGGCCTTCACAAGTTCGGCCTCGAATCGCTTGCGCTCGGTGATGTCCTCAATGTGGGTGATCGAGTGGGATATCTCGCGGCGCGCGTTTGTCACCGCCGATATCTTCAGGCGCGCCCACACCACCGACCCCGTTTTGTGTATGTACCGCTTCTCGAATTCCGCCGGCTTTGAAGGATCGCGAGCCATCCGTTGGGCCGTCTCGCGCGACCGCGCCAGATCGTCGGGGTGCGTGATTCCCTGCCAGGCCCCCGCCACCAGCTCCGCCTGTGAGTAACCCAGTGTCTGGCACAGCGTCTGGTTCGCCTGAAGAAACCGGCCGTCGGGCGCCGTCAGGCACATGCCGAAAGGAGCCGCGGCGAAGGCGGTCCGGAATAGCTCCTCGGCAGCGCGCAACGCCTCTTCACTCCTCCGGCGTTCCGTGACGTCCTGAGCCACCACCAGGACGGCCGGCCGCCCGCTCCATTCCGTCAGGTGGCTGGCGATCTGCACCCAAATGACCTCACCATTTTTGAGTCGATGCCTCCAGGGGCCCGACTCCTGCAGAACGGGCCGCGCCGTGGCCAGGTCTTCCTGGAGGCGCGGCACGTCTTCCGCCGGGCGGATGTCGGTGAGCCGCAATCGAAGGAACTCCGCCTGGGTGTAGCCGTAGCGTGCAACGGCGGCATCATTGACCTCGAGGAAACGTAGCGTCTCCAGATCGTAGACCCACATTGGCAGGGGGTTGTGCCCGAATAGAGGGCGGAACTTCTTGTCGCGCTCCGCCAGCACCGACGTTCGGTTGCGCTCGACAAGATAGTGCGTCGCGGCAGCCGCGAGACCAACCGCCACGACCGTCACCGCTTGGGATTCCCACAGCGTCACGCGCGGGAATGCCAGGTCCTTCGCGATTTCATAGAGAAGTCCGGCCCCAGCCGCCTTAAGGAATGTCCCGGACAGGGTCCATATCCGCACGCGGCGTAGCGACTGCCGGGCCGGAGCTTGCAGGGGCCACACTATGACACATCGGACAAGAATCTCGCGTTTCCAGGACGAAGTGAGGCATCCCTAGGGACAAGTCCGGGGCGGCCCTCCCGCGAGGCCCGTCGAGAGAACGCCTGCCGCGGGCCTACTGCCTGGCCCTGGTGCGAGCCGCACCGCCGGCCTTCAGGTCGACTCCGAGGTCCATCGCGGCCTTCGCGCCGATCATGTCGAGAAGCGTCAGCGCTCCATTGTTGGCGCCCTGTCCGCTGCCCGTCACGACCGTGGGAACCCAGTTGCCCTGGTAGGACGCGATCGCACCGGCATAGGATTTTTGAACCTCAACGTATGCCGCCAGCTTCTTGTCGAGCGCGCCGTCGGCATTCATGATCAGCTGGCGCTTGGTGGCCTCGCCCTCACCCTCGAGAATGTCGCGCCGTTTCTGCTGTTCGGCAGCCTGAGCATCGAGCTGGGCAACCTGGAGGCGTTGCTGCGCGGCCGTGACTTCCTTGGCCTTGATGACCTCCTGTTCCCACTTTGCTTTTGCCGCTTCCGCCTGGCCGTTCTTCTCGGCCGTAATGGCTGCCTGTTCCGCCTTCTTCGCCTCCGCTACGGCGGTCTGCACGTCCATGATCGCCTTCTGCTGGGAGGTGATCTGCGCTTCCACCGTGGGATCGTACTTCACCTCGTTGATGGAAGGATTGAAGGTCTTGATCCCGAACATCCGCAGCGGCGATTCGTCGGTCCGCGCTATCTGGCCGTTCACCATGACCAGCTTGACCACGTTGACGGTCTTCATTACGCCCGTCATCGGATCCGGCTGCTTCTCCTGCTGTGTTTCGGTCCGGTAGACGCCGTTCTGGACCTGGTCCTCGATGTATTGCAGAAGGTCGTTGCGGCGCTCCGCGTACGATTCCTTGGAGGACATGAGCGGTCCGGTCATGTAAATCGACTTCTCGACCACCGTGCGTACGAGCTGCTGCTCGACCGCTTCGGGACTTCCGTAGCGCGTATGCGTCAGCGTCAGGTGGTTATCATCGATCGGCATCTCGTACGCGATAGACCCGGAGATGGTCGCGTGCCCGCCGTCATTGAAGCGCACCTGGATGGACTGATCCACCTTGGATCCCTGGTCGGTCTGGTTGGAGAACCAGAACTGAGACCGCCTCTTGTAGTGAGTCGCCTTCCCGAACCCTTGCCACTTGATCCCCGCGTCGTGATACCAGGTCAGCGTGCCGCGGACGGGGCTCTGGATCACCATGACCTCGTCGGCGTTCATGTGCTCGAACAGGTTGGCCCCCATCCAGACGACTATGAGGCACCCGATGATTCCGAGAGCGCCCTGGAAGGCGCGCCTCGAGTTGAACCGAATACGGCGATTCTCCGGCTCCGGCGTCGATTCCGGCGCGGTAAGGATGCTATCGTGTCTCATTCTGCTTCGCTCCTGTCTGTTCTCCCCGATCAGCCTGAGGCTCTCCCTCCGGGACGCCGCTTTGCTTCCGGAGACGCGCCGCTTCTTGCCTGGCCGCCCGAATCTGGCGCTCCATTTTCGCGTTTTCCACTTCTTCGTTAGCTGCCGCCAGCTCCTGGGTGAGCTTGCGGCCCCTTCGAAAGAGCGGGAAGAATGGAGTGGACCTGAAAAGCGGCACGACAATCTGAGTCAACAGGACGAGAACGGCGACCGCCATCAGCGTCCATTCCAAGATATCCGCGAGTACCATTAGTCAGCTCCTCGACAAGATTTCCCTGTCACAGAGTGGGTTTATTCCATAACGCCGCGCGAGCGACTTCAGTATTCAGGACCTGTTTAGATTACACCGCTTCGGGCCGTATGGCAACCGCCCCCGGGGATCGGTCACGCTATCCCGCTTCCGGCCGCCCCGGCGTAGCCCCGCCCTCAACCGCGCGCGGGCCGGCGCCGAACGACAGGCCAAGGTTCAGGACTAACGCCAACAGCGTCCCCAGCGTGATCCCCGCGATGTTCAATCCCCCGATCGTCAGTCCCCTGGCGCCCAGGCCCGTGGCCGCGATCAGCGGCACGCCCGCCACGAGCAGGCTCTGATTCGCCGAGAAATCGACTTTGGCATCGATCCAGATCTTCACTCCCATGAGGACGATGGTTCCGTAGAGGATGAGGGTGATGCCTCCCAGCACCGGGTTAGGGATCGCCTGGATGAGCGCTCCGAACTTGGGGCAGAGCCCTAGCAGCGTGGCTATCGAGGCCGCCATGACGAAGTTATAGGTGCTGAATACACGCGTGATCGCCATGACCGCCAGGTTCTCCGCGTAAGTCGTCTGCGGGGTCCCGCCTCCGAACGCCGCCAGGAGGGATGCAAGTGCGTCGCCCAGATAGGCGCGCCCCAGATACGGGCTGAGGTCGCGCCCCATGCTGCTCGAAACCGCGGCGAGGTGGCCTTTGTTCTCCGCCACGAGCACGATAAAGACGGGCGCGATCGCCACCATCGCATCCACGCGGAAGGCCGGCGCCTGGAACGGTGGCAGGCCGATCCAGGCGGCGCCTCCGAGGTGCGCCACGCTGCGCGGGTCCAGCAGCCCGAGCAAAGCCGCAAGCACGCATCCTGCGATGACGCCCGCCAGAATCGGCAAGAGGCGCAGGAATCCCCTGAGATACAAGGAGACCAGGGCGGCCGTAAGGAAAGTGGTCGCCGCGATGGCCAGGCGCGCCAAGTCGCGGCTGCCATGCACGGTCAACTCCGCGTTCAGCGCGTTGTTCACGGTGGAGTACGCGAGGTTCAGGCCGATCATCGCTACCACCGTGCCGGTGACCAGGGGCGGCATCAGCCGCTCGATCCACGCCGCGCCCCAGCGGATGGTGGCGACCGCCGTCACGGCGTAGAGAAACGCCGCGGCAGCGACCCCGCCCAACGCGAAAGGGATCTTGGCGGGATCTCCTCCTGTTACCGTCAGAATGGGCCCGATGAACGCGAAGCTCGCTCCCAAGTAACTCGGGACCTTGAAACCCGTCGTGGCGATGAATATCAGGGTGCCGATCCCAGTGAAGAACAGCGTCACCTGGGGATTGAAGCCCAACAGCACCGGCACCAGAACCGTCCCTCCGAACATCGCCACCACGTGCTGCAACCCCATGGGCACGAGCCGCACGAAGGGGATCTTGTCTTCTGGATAATAGATTGGGTGGTCGGACACGCGGGAAGCGTCCTTTCCGGCTCCCGTTCAATATACACCCAGCCGCCGCAGCGGCTGGCCGCGCGCGATAAGGGACAACGGCTACTTCAGAGTCGAGACGTGGATGTAGTCAAAGGCCGCTGTGAATCCCGAGCGGTTGCCGGCGTACAGGCAGATCTTCGCGGCGGCGCCGAGATGGTGCGTCCAGGTGCCTCCGCGAACCCAGTTCGTACCATCGGCGCTGCTGTAAGCTGTGTAGGCTTCCAGGCCGTCGACTGTACGCTTGACGATTCTCAGCCAGGCCTCGATGCCTCTGGAGGCTATGGCTGGCGGGCCGAGGTCGGTCGATCCCCAGGTGGGATACCCGGTCGCCGGCGGTGTTTCCGCCTTGATGAATTCGATCTGACGGGTATCGGAGTTCGAAAACAGATCCAGGCGGAGATAGTCAGCGTCGTCAGCGTAGAGTAACAGACCGGCTTGCGCAAAGTCATCGCCCGCACCGCTGGCTGGGAGGTTGAGTGTGAGCTTCGTTTCGACGACATAGTCGGTGGCGGGAGCAGCCTCTGCCAGAAGCGGGACCTGCGCCATTGCATTGGTCGTGTCGAATCCTACAGTGGGGACTTGATAAGTCCCGCCGGTCAACTGATACGCCGGAGTGGAGTGGATGAAAGACCACTGCGAGCTGAGCACGGAGGCGTTGAATTCATCGGACAGGGCGGCGATCGGGGCGAGCGGCTGATCGTTACTGCTGAATACGGCGGTGTAGGCGGACACAGCGCCTGGCTGGGCCGCCGGAATTGGCTGCGGTGCGGTGGAATCCGACGGACCAAAGCCGCCGCGAGTAACTGGCCAGCCGTCGGAGTCCCAATCGAGCGCGTCGAGGAGCACTGGCCTGGCGGTGGTACCAACGAACCCGGGGAAGTACGGAGAGCTGAGATTGACGGCATGATAGAGGATGTAGGACCGGCCCGCCTCGTCGGTGAAGACGACGTTGCCGCCGGGGCCAACGAAACCGTTGCCGTTCATGGCGAGGACGGGAGTTCCCCCCGCATTCACCGCCGTGAGCGCGTTGCCCTGCCGGTCCAGGTACGGCCCCAGTGGCGAGGTGGCGCGCGCGGCGAAGACTCCGTATCCGGTCAGCGGCCCCGCGCAGCAGTTGGTGGCTGAGGCGAGCAGGTAATAGTAGCCGCCGTGCTGAACCCAGTTACCGCCCTCGAAGCGATTGTCGGCCGCGATGACCTGCTCGCTTGAAGGGTCGGATGTAAGGCCGTCGGCCGACAGCTTCCGAACGGAAATCCCGCCGACATAACTCCCAAAGAGGATATACTTCTGTCCCGTGGAATCCTCGACGACGTCGGGTCAAACAGCCAGCGGTAGGCATTGTTACAGCAGTTACTGGCGGTCTCCGGGCCGACGACGGGAGTGCCGGCGTCGGTGAAGGGCCCTTTAGGGCTCTGGCTGGTGCCGACGCCAATGGCCGCGCCGCTGCCGGAGAGGCCGGTAACATTCGTCGTGAAGTAAAGATAGTACTGATTGTTGAAATACTCGATGGCAGGCGCCCACAGATATGGAGTGGCTACCCAGGTGGGCCGCGAAAGGAACGCGTCATTGTCATAGGTCCAGTTCAGCAGATCCGCCGATTCGTAGATGCTGATCAGATGGGAGGCTAACTGACCTTGCGCGTTGAGGTCCCTGCTGTTGTGCGCGTCGCCGGTGCAATAGAGATACCAGGTATCCTTGCCGCCGGTTTGCACTTTGAGAATTGCGGGGTCGGGACAGCTGATGACGGCTCCGGTGGCGGGGTCGCTGAGCGACAGCGGGTTGGTGTAGCTGGGCGATGCCGGGGGTTGGATTGTGACCGGAACTACGGCAGAGACGGCGGACTGGTCGGCCGCGTCGCCGGCATACGCCGCGCTCAGACTGTGCGCAGCGGGAGCAAGCTTGGTCACGCCGAAGATCGCCCTGCCGGTGGCATCGAGTGGCGCGGTGCCGAGCGAAGTGGAGCCGTCGAAGAAGGTCACGGTGCCGGCGGGAGTTCCGGGGACCGAGGTGCGAGTAGCGACGCCGACTAACTCCAAGGGCAGGCCCTGCAGCAAAGTCGTGGCGGAGGTAGTTAGAGTTACTACCGTGGTAGCGGGCGGCTGCAGCTGTACCGTAACCGTAACAGCGGAGGAACTGGATGACGCGTTTGCCTCATCGCCGCTGTACGCAGCCGTTATTGAGTGCGTTCCCGTGGCGAGAGAAGTGGCGAAAACGGCAGGTCCCGCGCTTCCGAGGGGCGTGGTTCCAAGAACCGTGCCGCCATCGGAAAAACTGACAGATCCAGTAAGTGAGTTACTCGAACCCTTGACCACGGCTGTGAGCGTCACGGAATTGCCGACAATTACCGTCGCCGAGGAAGCGGAGAGAGTAACGGTGGTGGCAGTGAGTATGGCGGCGGGGAAGGCGGAGGATGGCTGGATGGCCGGCCAGTCGTTGCTCCAGGCCAAGGGGGCGGCCCAGAGGTAGTCGAGACCGTTCTGCTGCAGATTGAGGGCGTGGAAGACAACGATGTCGCTGCCGCTGGCGGGATCGAGATAGGCCGTTTGTCCGCCGGGGGCGTTCCACGTGCTCCCGTTGCCCGTCATCAGGATTGTGCCGCCGCCCTGGAGCATCGCGATCCCACTCATGTCGGTGAAGGGTCCGTTAGGGCTCGTTGAGCGGCCGACGGCGATTTTGTAATTGCTGTTCGCGGGATTCGGCTGGCAGCATGAGTCAAGGGAGACGAACAGATAGTAATAACCGCCATGTTGCAGCAGAGAAGCGCCTTCGATGGGATCCGATTGGACGGAGGGACGGTAAGCAAGGTTGGTAGGCGTCTGGCCGGCAACGGGCTTCCCAGTGGTTGGATCGACTTGCTGCTGGAAGATGCCGTTCCAGAAACTTCCGTAAGTGAGCCAGACCTTGCCGCGTGCGTCTACGAGAATGTTGGGATCGATGGCGTTGTAACTGTCACTCGAGGTCGAACCGAGGACCTGGCCCTGATCCACCCACTGATAAGTTGGGTCGGAAGGATCCAGTGTGACATTGGTTGCGAGGCCGATGACGGAGCGATTCGAGCCGAATGTGGAACCCGCATAGTAGACGTGATAGAGCCCGTTGAAGAAGGAAATGTCGGGGGCCCAGAGACCGGAGACTCCGGGGACGGCGGCCTGCACCCAGGACGGAATCTGGTCAAAGACATGATCGCCATGACCAGGTGTGCCACACATGGTCCAGGCAAGCTTGTCTTGGGAGCAACGTATCGCCAGATTGCCGCCGGTGAGGCCGCCGGGATCGGTGGTAAAGGAATAGTAAGTGCTGCCCTGCATGATGATACTGGGATCGTGCACCGGCTGGATGTTACCCGTGAGAGGATTTGTGGACGGTAACTCCGGATATGGCGTGGGGGTGGGAGTGGGCGTCGGCGTGGGAGTCGGGGTGGGAGTGGGGTTCGCCTGCCCGCCGCTATGGCCGCAAGAGACCAATACTGACAGGAGCGACCCAAGCAACGTGATCAGGACATAGCGCTTGGCAATCATCAATGGCCCCTCGCCGGATGGCAGTTACAGCGCCTCAGCTTGGTTTCGAATATAACCCTGACGCGCTCGACGGTCAACCGGGCGACGTGGGGGCACCGCCGCACGCGGTGGAACGCACGCGCTCCGCGGGATGGCGGTGGCCCCTTGACAGTGAAGTAATCTGAGGTAGGCTGCTTATGTCAGGGGAACGCTTGCACATTCTGGCGGTAGTCGGCCTTCTTCTTTCCTTTGCATCGGTTTCCGTGGCACCGTGCGCGGTGCCCGCGGTTCGTCCACCGATCGAGGCGGAGCTGCTGGTACCGGTTTCGGTTCACGGCACGAGCGTCGGAAAGCTAGTCTACGCCCGCGTCCTGTCGGATTGGCGGAGTCCCGCCTGCACGCTTCGCCCCGGCGGAATCCTTAAGGGCAGACTCGTGGCCGCGGTGGCGCATTCGAAGAACGCGAAGACCTCGAGCCTGGCCCTGGTATTCGAAAGCGCCGAGTGCGCCGGCCGCCAGATGAGCGCGCTGCCGTTGACCGTCATTGAGATTCTCGCGCCTTCGGGGAACTCGGCCTTGAACGCGACTCCGCCGCTGAGTGAGGGGAGCGGGATCGCTGTTGAAGGCGGGATGCGGAGCGTGCTGACGGCCGCCGGCACCGCGAACTTCGAGCTGACCAAGGACGAAAGACCGGCGACGATAATCCCCGGTTCGGTAGTTGGATTGCACGGGCTGAAGCTGAGCGTGGGGACCGGTCCGGAAGGAAGTTCCGTCGTCTCCGCAACGGGACTGGACGTTCGCCTGGAACGCGGCATCCGGTTCTATCTGGTTTCCGGCGTCCCGGTTGCGCAGCAGGCAGCCACGGGTCCAGAGACGGCGGAGACGCCCTCGAGCCCGCCGCCTCCGCCCGAGCCCATCGCTGTCTCCGCCGCACCAGCCAGCGCCCCGGCGGACGAGACAGAAGTTTGTTCTCCCCCGCACTGCAGCCTCGTGCTGCCCGATGCCGAGGCGGCGGCGATCGCGGGCGCGCAAGGCAGCGTTTCGATGGCCGAGTTAGGCTATGCACCGCGATTGAACCGCGAGGCCTACCACTTCGATCACGAAGCGGCGATCGCGTTCCTCGGCCCCGGAGAGCTGCTGTGCACGTTCAACGCGCATGCCCTGGTGGAGCGGAGCGCGGCGGACGACGCAACGCGGGTCATTCGCGCGGTTCTGGTGGATCGAGCGACCATGCGTGTGCTGCGAACCGTGGATTGGCGCGTTCTCGACGACAGGCAGTATCTATGGCCGTCCCGCAAGAATCGGGTGCTCGTTCACGTGGGAGATGAAGTGCGCGTTTATGGCCCTGGGCTCAAGCTGGAGAATAAGGTCAGGCTCGGCGGTCCCCTGGCGTTTCTGAGGACCTCGCCTTCGGGCGGCATGATGGTGCTGGGCATTCTGCACGAGCGCCATTCGCCGGAGATACACCGACAGCTGCAGGTCGCGCTGGAGGGTCCGCCGGAAGAAGACGTGGAAGTCCGCCTGCTGGATGGCGATCTGCACGCGCTGGGCTCCTGGCTGCACTCCGGGAATCTGGCCGCCCCGGTTCTTTCGAACAACGGGGAACTCAGGCTGCTCACCACCTCGTCCCAGGGGTATCGCGTGGTGGAGTATGACTGGAACAAGCAGAGGCGAAACGTGGCCTCCATCACGTCGGCATGCACGCCGGATCTGGCGAGCGTGGCCCCGAACCTGATCTTCCTCTCGGGCTGTGCGCGAGTGACGAAGGAGAGGTGGTGCCGGGTGCTGACGCCTGACGGAAAGACGATCCTGAAGACGAGTTGCTCGTCTCCGGAGATGTTGCAATACGCGAGCGGCAACGAGGCAGGCAAGGTATTCGCCCTCTCGATGGCCGAGGCCGCAAGATCGATGATTCCGGGGACGTCGTTCAAGGCCACCGATCTGGCGGAAGAGCGCATCTCGATCTATGGCACTCAAGATGGCCGGCTGGTGACGAAGATCCGCATCCCTTCTCCGGTCGCGACCGAGCAGACCTTCGCGTTCTCCCCCGACGGGCACGGGATGGCGCTTTTGTCTGGAAGCCGGCTCCTGCTCTATGGCTTGCCGGCGGCAGCTGCGAATTGATCGCGTCGACACCGGCCGGCGAAGGGGTGGGCCGGGCGCGGCATGCAACCGATTTCATTGTCCGGTGTAGACGCCGGGACAACTGGCCGAGCGCCCCGCCGGTGTTCTGCTGTGGGGATGGCTGAGTCGCGTGCGCGTCCGATGGCTGCGCGAGCGAGACGCCCGTCCGCAATGCGATCAGGACAAGAAAGGATAGAAGGATTCGATGAGCCATGGCGTCGAGGGCCTAGTCGATTCTTGGCCAACCCCCAGAGTCCCAGACAATGCGGTTCATGCCGAGCATAGGCCGGCCGTTACTATTGCCATCGTAATAATGGTAAACGAGTATGTCGCCATCGGTGTCGTGCAGCACGGTCTGCCCGCCCGGGCCAATGACGTTGCCGTGCGTGCTGAGTATGATGGTTCCGCCGCCCTCGGACATGGCGACTCCGGCCCGGTCGGAGTAAGGTCCGGTTATGCTGGCGGAACGGCCTGCCGCTATATGGTAAGTGCTTCTGAGGCCCTGGCAGCACTGATCCAAAGAGACAAACAGATAGTAATACTCGCCGCGCGGGTAGATATATGCGGCTTCGATCGCTGGGCTTGCGGTGCGGTGCGCCAGCGAATACCTGGTATTGTTCTTCGACGCTTGTTTGCCTGTGGCGGGATCGATCTCCATCATCCTGATTCCTCCCCAGAAGGAGCCGAAAGACAGCCACCACCTGCCGGATCTATCCACGGTGAGACCCGGATCGATGGCGTTATAGTCGTCAGTCGACTGGGAACGGCATACGATCCCCTGATCCACCCAGCTTCCCGGCGCGGCTGTCGGGCTGGTGGCCAAACCTACGGCAGAGATGTTCTTTCCGAATGTGGACGCAGCATAGTAGAGCCAGTACGTGCCGTTGTGGTAAGAGACATCCGGCGCCCACAGATCGCCCTTGTTATAAGTCGAAACCCACGGAGGCATCACTGAAAAGGCCTCGCCAGCCCTGACGAAGTGCGTCCTGTCCTGGGACGACTGCATCCGAATGCCGCCGTGCGTGCCGAACAAGTAATAGGATCCGCCGGCGCTTTTGACCATGGAAGGATCGTGAACCAGGATGTCGCCCGTAACTAGGAGAGGGTCCGGGTAAGCCGGCCCGACAGGGACTAGTCGCCAGAGAACTCCCGCGGAGTCGTCGCCTGGCACCAAGGCCGGCTGGACTTGCTGGCCGGTGGAATTCGGCATTCCGAGTAACATCCCGGTCTTCACGTTTCTGATTCTGAAGTAGCCACCGTTCGCATCGATGACTTCCCAGACACGGTCGGCGGCGCCGTTATCGGGGCCCCTTAGGACCGTGGTGCCATCGGCGCGTAAGATCTGAGCGCTGGTTACGTTGACGATCTTGTACCGATTGTTCCCGGCCGGCAGGAAATGCCATTCGGAGGCCGACTGAATTGCCAGGGGCAGCCCGGCTCCTTTGTTGAGCAGCCTTACATTGACGCTCGTGTCGACGGTGACTTGTGCCGGCGCCAGACAACCGAGGGCACACAAGAGCACGAAACCAGCGCCGCACTGGCCTAGAAATGGCTGCACTTGGGATCTTCCGGAGGCTGCTGAGCACATTATAGCGCGCGGGCCTGTCAGGACGGCCGGCTAGCGGCTTGGGGCTGCTTGACTCGGCGCGGCAGGGGGGCGTACGATGCTCGTGAAAGCGTTTACAGGAGTCCCTCACCATGATCGTCCCGAAGCGAATCGTCCGCCTCGCTGTGTTCGCGACCGCGACCGTGGTCATTGCCTCCGCCCAGCCGCCGCAGGCTCGCATCAAGATCGATACCGATCGCGTGGTCGGCGAAGTGGATCCGCACCTGTTTGGTAACTTCGCCGAGCATCTGGGCCGCTGCATCTACGGCGGCATTTACGATGAAGGCAACCCGTTGTCTGATTCGGACGGCTTCCGCCAGGATGTAATGCGAGCCGTCAGAGACCTGAATGTGTCTCTGCTGCGTTGGCCCGGCGGCAACTTTGTTTCCGGCTATCACTGGGAGGATGGCATCGGTCCGAAGGACAAGCGCCCGGCCCGGCGTGACGACGCCTGGGGCGCGTTGGAGACAAATCGGTTTGGGACAGACGATTTCCTGAAATACTGCGAGCGAGTTGGTGCGGAGCCGTATCTCTGCATCAACGCCGGCCTCGGGACCATCGACGAAGCCCGCCACTGGGTCGAATACTGCAACGAGCCGGCCAAGACCTACTATTCGGAGTTGCGGCGCGCGAATGGGCATGACAAACCCTGGAACGTCAAGATATGGGGCCTCGGAAATGAGATCGATGGCCCGTGGCAACTGGGCCACCGTACCGCCGAAGACTATGCGAAGTTCGGCCTGGAGGCCGCCAAGGCGATGCGTAGGGCGGATGAGAGCATCCATCTCATCGCCAGCGGCTCCTCTAACTTCCGCCCCGGCTACGATTGGATTGGCTGGAACCGCACGGTCTTGGATACCCTGAAGAACGACATCGACTATATTTCGCTCCACACTTACATCGGGAATCCCGAGAACAACCTGGAGAGATTTCTGGGGGCGGGTTCCGACATCGACGAGCGCATCGCCATCGTGGAGGGCCTCATCAAGGCCGCCGAGAATACACAGACCGCGCCTCGACCCATCTATGTCGCGTTCGATGAGTGGAACGTGTGGTACCGGACGCTGGGCCGGACCGAGTTCGAAATCGGCCGCAAGGGCCTGGAGGAGCGCTACAACTTCGAAGATGCGCTCGCGGCTGGCATGTTTCTCAACGCCTTCCTGCGGCACGCCGACAGCGTAAAGCTCGCCAACCTGGCACAACTGGTGAACGTGATCGCGCCTATTGTTACTAAGCAGGACGGCATGTTCCTGCAGACCATCTATTGGCCGCTGCTTGAATATGGCAAGCAGCGCGGCAACACTGCGCTCGACGTGCTGGTGACCTCGCCGAAATATACCTACAATGGCCGCCAGATCGGGTACCTCGACGTCTCGACGACCTGGGACCCGAAGACCGGATCGGTGTTCGTCAACGTTTTGAACCGAAGCGGCGACTCGGACTTTTCGGCGCGCATCGACAACGTGGAGGGCCAGCTCTCCCCGGACCTCCGGGTGTGGGAGATGATTCACTCGGACCTGAAGGCCGTGAACACGTTCGAGGACGACAAGAAGGTACGCCCCGCCGTGCGGACTGTTCACGTGGATGTGGACCACAACGGGTTCACGTATAACTTCCCCAAGCACTCTCTGACTATCCTGACCCTGAAAAGGAGCTAAGTCATGATCACCGATCGACGGACTTTTCTAAGAGGGCTGGCCGCCTTCGGACTCGCGGCTTCCGGATCCAGATCGCAGCCCGCCACTGGGGAGTCGTCCGCTCACATCGAGATTCTTCCGGATGAACCCATCGGCGTCATCGCTCCGGAGATCTACGGCCACTTCATCGAGCACCTTGGCGGGGTCATCTATGATGGCGTCTGGGTTGGCGAGGCCTCGAAGATCCCGAACGAAGGTGGGATCCGCCGCGCGGTGATTGATGCGCTGAAAGCCATCCATGCACCGGTGGTGCGGTGGCCGGGCGGCTGCTTCGCCGATAGTTACAACTGGCGGGACGGAATTGGATCGGCCGCGGACCGTAAGTCGCGCACGAACTTCTGGGGCGGCGTGGAGCCCAATGCTTTTGGCACTCAGGAGTTCCTGCGCTTCTGCAGTCTCACCGGGGCGAAGCCCTATCTGGCGGCGAACCTCCGCGGCCTGCCTGCGTGGGATTTCCAGCAGTGGGTGGAGTACTGCAACTCACCGGCTGGAAGCACCACCCTTGCACAGCAACGCGCCGCCCAGGGTCATCCCGAACCTTACGACGTCCGCTACTGGGGCGTCGGAAATGAGTCGTGGGGCTGCGGAGGCAATTTTACCCCGGACGAGTACGCAACGGAATTCCGGCGGTTCACGGCGTGGCTGCCTCAGTACGGAGGCCACGAGCGTCTCGACCTGGTGGCTTCGGGCCCGAGCGACCGCGAGGTGGACTGGACGCGACGGCTTCTGCACTCCCTGGCCGAAAAGCGCGTGATCGACAGCGTATATGGACTGTCGCTGCATTATTACACGTGGAATCTGAGCGCCGGACTTACTGCGGATTGGGACCTGGGCAAGCGCGACGCCCTCACATTCGATGAACTCGAGTGGTACGAGTTACTCTCCCAGGGGGACGTGATGGACGCTATCATTCGCGATCATTGGGCGGTCATGGCGGAATCGGACCGGAACCACCACATCAAGCTGATTGTCGACGAATGGGGTGCGTGGTACCGGCCGGGGACGGAGGTCGGCCCGAAGTACGGCCTGTCGCAAATGCTCACGCTCCGGGATGCGCTCCTTTCCGGCCTCACTCTGGACATCTTCCAGCGGCATGCCGACAAAGTCTCGATGGCGAATGCGGCCCAACTCATCAACTGCCTGCACTCGCTCATGCTGGCGAGGGAAGATCAGTTCGTACTTACTCCCGTTTATCACGTTTTCAAGATGTATATGGCGCACATGGGGGCCCGCTCGGTGCGCGCCGAGTTCGCGGCGCCACCGGTGAGTTACGACCGGCGCGGCCAGCCGGGCGCGCTGTGGGGCCTGAATGGGTCGGCGTCGATCTCCGGAAAGAACGTGACTCTCACAGTGGTGAATCCCCACACAACCCGTGCGCTCGAGGCGGAAGTCGTCGTGCGTGGGGCGACGGTAGCCAGCGCGGCCGGCCAGGTTCTTACGAACGCGGATATCCACGCCCACAACGATTTCCAGCATCCGGACGTTGTGCATCCCGAACCTGTTCGCGTGACGGTTGAAGCGGGGCGGCTGCGTCACCGTTTTCCGCCGGCTTCCGTAACATCGCTCTCCCTGACATGCGCGTGACAGTCCGGGTTTCTTTCAGCCTCGGCCTAATTGTTTGTCTGGTTTGTCTGGCGACAGACAACGACAGCGAGGAGAAGCTCTGGCGCCACCGCAATCTCGGCAAGGCGTTCTACGAGAACCCGACGACGCAGGTGGAGGCGATCAGCGAGTTCGGGAAAGCGCTCGAGCTAGCCCCGAATTCCATTCGCGAACAATTAAACTATGCCCTCGCTCTCCTGCACGCCGGCCGCGTTGAAGAGGCTGTCGCGCGACTTGAAAAGGTGCAGGCAGCCGATCCGCGCCTGCCGCACACGTGGTTCAACCTGGGCATCTACCATCACAAGAACGGCGACTTCGACAAGGCGATCGCGCAGTTCGAACAGATGAGCCGGCTTGTGCCGAACGAGCCCAAGACGCACTACAATCTCGGAGTTCTCTACAAGCAGACGGACCGCACGGAAGACGCCCGGAAGGAACTCGAAATCGCCGCGCGACTGGATCCGGACCTGGCGGCGCCCCACTTTCAGCTGTACAACGTGTATCGGCAAGGCGGCAGGCGCGCGGACGCAATGCAGCAGCTGCAGATATTCACCGCACTGAAGAAGGCGCAGGAGGGTGCGCCCATTCCCGAGGACATGGAGTGGTGCGATTACGCGGAGATCTGGGACCCCATCGACATGACACAGCTGGCGCCTGAGCAGGCGCCGAGATACGAGGCGCGTATCTTGCCCGGAGACGGGGATGCGCGCGCCGCCGGCATGCTGGTGATTGACTCGGAGGGAGCGGGCCGCGCCGATCTGCTGGTGTGGTCGAAGAATGGTGTCACTCTGTATCGCAACGGCGTCGATCCTGTGAAGAACTCGGGACTGGAGGAGATCGCCGGTGTGATCGGCGTAGCTTCGGGCGACTTCGACAACGACGGTCTGCCCGACCTGTGCGTCCTCACCGAGAAAGGCCCGCAGCTCTGGCAAAATCGAAAGGGCCGCTTCGAGCGCGTGCCGGCTAACTTGCCATCGGAGCGCTTCGAGAAAGCTGTCTGGATTGACTACGACCACGACTACGATCTCGATCTCGTTCTTCTGGGCGCGACTTCGCGCCTCTATCGCAACGAGGGACAGGCTGGCTTTGCCGATCGCACATCGGACTTACCTTTCGAGAAAGGCCATGCGCTCGATGCGGTGGTGACGCGCATGTTCGCCGATAGCAGGGCGTTCGACCTCGTGGTCTCCTACGCCGACCATCCCGGTGTGGTGTATCTTGACAAGCTCGGCGAGCGCTTCGAGGCGCAAGCCATCCCGGCGCTGCCCGCGGGCGCCACTGGTCTTTCTGTCGCGGACCTGAACCACGACGCATGGCTCGATCTCCAGTTTCGTGGCGGAACGCTTCTGAGTCACCGAGGCAGCTTGGAGCCCGCGCATACAGAGTTCGAGACCGTGCCACTGGAGGCGGACTTCGACAACGACGGAAGGCTCGATCGTGCCTCGATCACGGCCGACGGGCGAGTTCAGATCGAGTTCAACCGGACACCGGCGAAGGAGCACGACTGGCTGCGGGTCCAGATCGCCGGCGTGAAGAACCTCAAGCTCGCCTACGGCGCCGAGGTTGAGGTGAAGGCGGGAACTCTCTATCAGAAGAAGATCTATGAGGGGGTGCCGCTCACGTTTGATCTGCACGGGCGGACCGCGGCCGACACGGTCCGAATCGCATGGGCGAACGGTTTGATTCAGAATGAGACGCAGCCGGCCGCGGGAAAGAGCTATGTGTTCCCCGAGGCGCAGCGCCTCTCGGGCTCCTGTCCGATGATCTGGGCTCGCGACAGGTCGGGGCGGTTCCAGTTCATCACGGATGTTCTCGGCGTTGCGCCGCTCGGCGCCAGTTCCGGCGACGGCAAGTTCTTTCCGGTGGATCACCAGGAGTACATACAGCTTCCCGCCCAGGCGCTGGCGGCTGTGGATGGCAAGTACGAAATTCGAATTACGGAAGAGCTGAGCGAGGTGTCCTATATCGATCAGGTGCATCTGATCGCGGTTGACCACCCGGCGGACGTTGAGATCTTCACCAACGAGAAATGGAAGTCGCCGCCGTATCCCGAGTTCCGCTTGTTCGGCGCGCGCCGGCGTATCCTCCCCATCAGCGCCCGGGATGACCAGGGCCGCGATTCGCTGAAGGCGGTCCTTTTGCGAGATGGGCTGTACCCGAACAGCTTCCGCCACGACATGAACGGCGTGGCGGAGACACACTCCCTGATACTCGACTTCGGACGGAATGCCGCGCCGGACAACCGCGCGGTCCTGATCCTCAACGGTTGGGTCGATTGGGCCGACGGCAGCACGTTTTTCGCGGCGGCCCAGGAACGAAAGGGCGGGCTCGTCCCGCCATTCCTGCAGGTGAGGGACAAGCGCGGACAGTGGCAGACAGTTATCGCTGACATGGGCATGCCCTCCGGCAAACCGAAAACAATCGCGGTCGATCTTACCGGCAAATTCCTCTCGGCGTCGCGGGAAGTGCGCATCGTGACTAACCTCTGCGTCTATTGGGACGAGATTTTCCTCGACCAGGACTCGTCGGCGCCGCCCGCACTGGTCCGGCGCGTGCCGACGGCGTCCGCCGATCTGCACTTCCGGGGGTTCTCGAAGGCTGTCATCGCAGCCGACCGTTCCCAACCCGAATCATTCCTCTATGACATCTCAATGCCATTTAGTAACTGGAATCCCACACCCGGTCAGTACACGCGATATGGCGACGTCCGTGAGTTACTGGAGGAACCGGACGACATGTTCGTAGTTATGGGCTCGGGGGATGAGATGCGGCTCCTCTTCGACGCCGGAGCGCTGCCGCCGCTGGCGGCCGGATGGAAGCGCGACTTCCTGTTGAAGGTCGACGGGTGGGCCAAGGACCGGGACGCGAATACCGCCTTCTCTCAGTCCGTCGAGCCGCTGCCCTTCCACGACATGAGCAGCTATCCGTACGCATCGCCCGAGCGCTATCCAGAAGACGCTCGCCACCAGGAGTACCGGAAGAGTTACAACACGCGGCCCGCTCTGCGGCTGATTCGCCCGCTACGGGACCCGGTCGAGAGCCGGGCGGCAGTAAGCTGTTGTACGATTCCAGCATGGAGCCCACCACGGAGTCGCTGACAGCCGTTCTCGATTCGATCCGCCAGTTGGCATCGACTGCTTCCTCGCTGAACGCCTTCGAGGACGAAGTGGTCAAGGTGATTTCGCAACAGTTACCGCACTATGACTGGGTGGGCTTCTACATGCTCGACCCAAACGACCCCGGCACGCTGGTCCTCGGTCCGTTCGTGGGAGAGTCGACTCCGCATGTGCGGATCCCGGTCGATCAAGGTATCTGCGGAGCGGCGGTGGCTTCGCGCTCCACCATTGTCGTCGACGACGTAAACGCCGACCCGCGCTATCTGTCTTGTTCGATCAAGACCCGGTCGGAGATCGTGGTGCCGATATTCTCCCGAGGGAAAGTTGTCGGCGAGTTGGATATCGACAGCCACACTCTGGCGGCCTTCACAAATGCCGACCGCGCATTTCTGGAGGAAGTGGCCGGGATCGTCGGAAGCCGCATCCAGCACCGCCCAAAGTGAGCGCCGGGATGGCCGAGGTGAGCCGCGAGCGGTGGTATTCAGCCATCCCCTTCCCCGCAGCTTTCGCTACAAGCCGCTTGCTTTCAGGTGTTTACGGATTGGAACCTTGAATGCTCTACTTCTTGCGCAGGTTCACTTTGGAGGCAGTTTATGATGCGAGCATTGCAGATTCTCTCCCTGAGCACGGCGCTGCTGTTGGCAGGCGCGACGGCCGCCTCTGCCCAGCGCGGGGAGCGAGGCGGCGGCGGATCCGCACGGTCCTATTCGGGCGGCGGCGGACACGGCTACTCGGGTGGAAGCCACGGCTACTCCGGGCACAGCTATTCGGGCGGCGGACGCGGCTACTCCGGTGGTGGCAACGCCTATCGCGGGCGGAGTTACTCCGGTGGTGGCAACTCCTACAGCCGCGGACGCGCCTACTACGGTGGAGGCAACGCCTACCGCGGCGGAGGCGGATACAGCACCGGCCGCTTCTACGCGGGCCGCGGATACTATTACGGCGGGCGCTTCTGGGCTCGTCCGTACTATGGCTACGGAATCGGAATCCCGTTCGGCTGGGGCTATTACAACAACGGCGGATGCGGTTACTACGACGGATGGGGTAACTGGCATCCGGCTCCGTGTTACGCCGGCGGCGGCGACTACTACTACGGGCCGTAGCCCGCGGGCCGGTCGGAACGAAGCAGAGTTTCTTGCCGCCCCGGGCTCAAGCGCTCTCCGGGGCGGTTTTTTTTATGGCGCGCACGAATCTGCTAGTTTGTAAGCTCCACCAGGAGGTTCGATGCGCATCGCGCTGTTCGCTTTGGCCGTTGCAGCCGCCGCTTCCGCGCAGAATTGGCCCTCGTTTCGCGGGCCGGCCGCGTCGGGAGTGGCGGATGGACAGAACCTGCCGCTCCGGTGGGACGGCCAGCGCCGCGTCAACGTGCTCTGGAAAACCGAGATCCACGGCCTGGCGCATTCGAGCCCGGTGGTCTGGGGCGACCGCGTGTTCCTGACCACCGCCGTCAGCAGCAAGCCCGGCGCCACCTTCAAGCCCGGACTCTACGGGGACGGCACCGCCTCCGACGATCTCTCGGTCCACCAGTGGAACGTGATTTGCCTGGATCGCGCCACGGGCAAGGTCCTGTGGGAGCGAACCGCCTACCAGGGCGTTCCCAAAGAGAAGCGCCACATCAAGTCGACCTATGCGAACGCCTCACCGGCAACCGATGGCCGCGTCGTCGTTGCCTTTTTCGGATCGCAAGGCGTGTATGCGTACAGCCTCGCCGGCGAGCTGCTGTGGAAACGCGACCTAGGCCGCTTCGACGTCGGGGCATACAACGCGCCCGTGTTCGAGTGGGGCACCGCCAGTTCGCCCATCCTTTATAAGGACCTCGTAATCGTGCAGTGCGACCAGCAGAAAGGCTCGTTCATCGCCGCGCTCGACGCGAAGACCGGCGCGACGGTGTGGAAGACCGACCGGGACGAGTTGCCTTCCTGGGGCACGCCGTCCGTCTTCCCAATTAAGGCGCGAGCGGAGCTGGTGACGAACGGATCCAACTTCATCCGTGGCTACGATCCGGCGTCCGGCAAGGAATTGTGGCGGCTGGGCGGCAGTTCCAAGATCACCGCGCCGACGCCGGTCGCCTCAGGTGACCTCATCATCGTGGCCAGCGGACGGCGGCCGGAAGCGCCGATCTTTGCCATACGTCCGGGAGCGGCCGGCGATATCACGCTGCCCTCGGGCGAATCGAGCAGCCGCTCGGTGGCCTGGTCCAAACAGCAGCGCGGCTCTTACATGCCGACGCCCCTGATCTACGGCGGCTACGTCTACGTCCTGAACAACGACGGTGTCTTCGCTTGCTACGTGCTCGCGGACGGGCAGGAAATCTACCGCCAGCGGATTCCCGACGCGGGTTCCGGCTTCAGCGCATCGCCCGTGGCGTCCGACGGGAAGATCTACCTCTCCAACGAGGATGGCGACATGATCGTGGTGAAAGCCGGCCCCGCGTTCGAGTTTCTGGCGCGCAACGACATGGCCGAACCCGTCATGGCCACGCCGGCGATATCGGGAGGGATGCTGATCATCCGCAGCCAGCACTGCCTATGGGCGATCGGCCAGCGCTAATCCGCGGGGGCCAGCGTGCACAGGTCGCAGGATCGGGTGGTGCGCAGCGCCAGCGCTCCGGTGGGGCAAGCCTCGGCGGCGCGGCGTGCGGCTTTTCGCAAACCCTCGGCCATCGTGGCGCCGAATGGCGGCGCAACCCGGACGTCGAACCCGCGGCCGATGGTCGCCAGACCGATCTCCTCGCCAGCGGCCTCGGCGATCCGCACGCAGGCCTCGCAATTGATGCACTTGCCCGGCTCGTAAATCACTTCGGGGTGGGAGAGGTCTTGCGAGAAACGCCGGCGGGCGCCCGTGAAGCGGTACGCGTCTACTTCGTACTCGGTGGCCAGGGAGCGCACGCTGCAGCAGTCCGCTTTGCGGCAGCCGCAGGTCAGGCAGCGGCGGGCTTCGCGTAGTGCGTCCTCGGCGTCGAGCAGCGTCGAAACCCGCGCCGTCTTCTCGATCGCCCGGAACATGGCGGCCAGCTCGGCGTCGTCCAGGGGCCGCAGGGCGATTCCCGCGACCGCGGGCTCTCCGGTCACCGCCTGTCCCGACAGGTACTGATGGATGGACGCCGCGGCGATTCTTCCCGCCGCCACCGCCCGCACCGCGAGATCCGCGCCCAGGACCGCGTCGCCTCCGGCAAAGACTCCGGGCAGATTCGTCGCCAGCGTTCTTCCGTCAGCGGCAATTCCCCGGTTGGTGACGCGCAGTCCTTCGCGTTCGGCCAGCGCGTTCTCCACCGCCTGTCCGATCGCCGAAATCACCGAGGAGCACTCGATAGTGAAATCGGAACCCGCCACTTCCACGGGCCGCCGGCGGCCGCTCGCGTCCGGCTCGCCGAGCGCCATCCGCCGGCAGGTGACCAGCAGGCCGCCGCCGTGCTTTTCGAGGCGGACCGGCGCCGCCAGCAGATCGACGCGCACGCCTTCGGATTCGGCCGCATCCACTTCCTCCATCAGGCATGGCATCTCCTGCCTGCCGCGCCGGTAGAGGATTCGCACGCTCCGCGCGCCGAGGCGCAAGGCGGAGCGGGCGCAGTCGATAGCCGTGTTGCCGCCGCCAACCACCACGACGTCGTCGCCGAGGTGCGAGGGGCTCTCGAGAAACTTCACACCGGCAATGGCGTATTCCTCGCCCTCGCATCCCAGTCCCTGCGGCCGCTGAGCCCCGATGGCCAGGAACACGGCGTCGTGCCGCCCGCGCAGTTCGGCCAGGGTGAAGTCGCGGCCCCAGCGCTCGCCCATGTGGAACGCCGCGCCGAGTTCGCTTATCACGCCGATCTCCGCATCGAGCGCGTCCTTGGGCAGGCGGAATGCGGGGATGCCGTAACGCAGCATGCCGCCCGCGAGCGGATGCGCATCGAACAGAGTGCAGGCGTGACCGCGCTGTAGCAGATGCCATGCCGCCGCCAGTCCCGCTGGCCCCGCGCCTACGATGGCGACCGACTTCCCCGTCGCCGCCGCGCACGGCGGAATGTAGCGGTCGTGATCCGCCGCATAACGGTGCAGCGCGCCGATCGCCAGGCCCTGGTCGAGATCGCAGCGCCGGCATTCCTGCTCGCACAGGCGCGGGCAGATGCGTCCCAGAGAGCCGGGCAGCGTCAGCTTCTCGCCGATCACCTCCATGGCCCGCCGGTTATCGCCGGCCGCGATGCCGTACACGAACCCGGGGATGTCCAGGCCCGCCGGGCACCGCGCGGCGCACGGGGCCACGCATTCGCCGGCGTGATCGGAGAGCAGCAGTTCGAGCGCGATCTTGCGCGCTGAGCGCACGTCGGGAGTGCCGGTCGCCACAACCATGCCATCGGCAACGGGCATGGCGCAGGCGGGCGAAAGGTTGCGCCGTCCTTCGATTTGTACCGCGCAGACAAAGCACGAAGCCGCGGGCTCGATCCCCGCAACGTGGCACAGAGTGGGAATGCGTATCCCCGCGCGCTCGGCCGCGGCGAGGATGGTGGTCCCGTCTTCCACGCTCACCTGTCGGCCGTCGATGGTTAGAGTGACCACGCTATACTACCTCGATGGCATCGTCCT
>DATNLV010000836.1:0-8075 GCA_035602665.1 Bryobacteraceae bacterium
GCGAGAACGTCGGCGGACGGGATTGGGAGGCCACCATCGGTGGGAACTGGCTGAACAAGATCGGCGGGACGATCCTGGTCATCGGCATTGCGTTGTTCTTGAGCTACTCCATCACGCGGATGGGAGCAATGGGCCGCGTGGCCCTGGCCCTGGGCGTCAGCGTGTCCATGCTGGGCGCCGGAGCCTTCCTCGAACGCCGCCCGAAGTACGTTGTCTTCGCCCGCGGCCTGCTCGGCGCCGGATGGGCGGCCTTGTACTCGACCGCGTACGCGATGCATGCACTCGACGCCGCTCGGGTCATACAGGACCCCGTCATCGGAGGCGTTCTCCTGCTTGCGGTGAGCGCCGGGATGATCGTCCATTCGCTGCGCTACCGCTCGCAGACGGTCACCGGCCTGGCCTACTTCATCGCGTTTCTCAGCTTGAACCTGACCCCGGTCACCAGCTTCGCGGTCCTGGCATTGGCTCCGCTGGCGGCGTCTCTGCTGTACCTGGCCTACCGGTTCTCCTGGTTCCGAATGGCGATTTTTGGCATCATCGCCACTTACGGGACCGCGGTCCTGAAATCGACGGGAACGGCAACTCTCGCCGAGACGCAGTCGCTGCTCGCAGTCTTCTGGCTGGTCTTCGAGGGATTCGACCTGATCCGCGTCTCGCGGCGCATGCCGGCGGACGCCGAGGCGCTTGCCATTTTCCCTCTCAATGCGATCGGCGCGGTATCGCTGTCTCTTGCGAAGTGGCTCTCGGCGGCGCCAACGCGGCTCCATGGTTTGTATGCCGGCGCCGCTGCGGCGTACCTGGCCAGCGCGGTGATTCGCGGCCTGCTCCTCCGTCCTTCGAGTTTTCCCGAGGATGCGGACCCGGCCGACCGGTTCCTCAGCGGATATCAGGCGGCGATCACGATCTCCGCGGCAGCCGCGGTCTTCGGCATCTTCGCAAGACTCACGGGAGCGTGGATCGTGGCCGCGCTCGCGGTCGAGGCCGAAATCCTGTTCCTGTTTGGAACCGGCTTGGGCCAGCGATACCTGCGCGCGCTCGCGATGGGCGTCTTCGGCCTCGGGGCCGTGGACCTGATTAGCCAGGAACTGCCGGATGAGCGACGCATCTTGCTCGCCGGCGGGAACTGGCTGGCGTGGACGCCCGCGGCGCTGCTGATGACGGCGCTCGGCTACTTCAATCGCGTGCTGAAGCGGCCCGGGCTGATCTACAGTTGGGCGGCCTCGACCGCCCTGGTTGTGGTTGCCGGATATGAGACTCCGGCCGAGTTGCGCGGGCTGGTCTGGTTGATCCTGGCGTTCGCTCTTTTCCAACTCGGGTTCTGGACGCGACTGCCGGAGTTTCGCCGGCAGGGCTACGCCGCGGCAGCAGCGAGTTGGGTCGCGCTGTCGCTCACCAATGCTTTCGACAACAACGGCTGGCGGTGGCTCGCCGTCGCGGCCGCGATCCACTACGTGGTTGTCGCTCAGATGGTCTGGATGCGCCGCATTGCGGAGGCCGAGCAGCGGTGGGTGCGGTATGCCGCCTCGTGGGCCGGCGCGCTTCTCGCGGGCGGATTCATCTGGCGGTGGTTGCCCCAGGCGTGGCTCGGAATCGGCTGGCTGGCTCTGGCGTTCGTGCTCTTCCAGGTTGGCTTCTGGGCGCGCCTGGAGGAGTTCCGGTGGCAGGCTTACACGGCCGGAGTGGTGAGCTGGGCCACACTCGTCGCGGTCAACCTTCTCGGCGAGGGTGTTAGCGCGGATTGGCGATGGCTCGCGCTCGGAGCCGCGATCAACTACCTGGTGGCCGCCCAGATGGTCGGCCTGCCCCGGCTGCGGGATGAGGAGCAGAGCGGGGTTCGCGACGCCGTATCCTGGGTCGGCACAGTCTTCCTCTGCGCCGTCCTCTGGAAATGGATTCCGGAGGCGTGGTTGGGCGCGGGTTGGCTGGCCCTGGCTGTGGCGCTCTTCGAACTCGGGCTTCTACTCCGCGTGCCCAGTTTCAGAAGGCAGGCGGCAACGGTCGGCGCACTTGCCTACGGCGCGCTGCTCTATGTCAACGTGATCGGCGGAAGCACCCCCACGGCACGCAACATCGCGGTGCTCGGGGCGGCCACGCTGCTGAGTTATCCATTCGCCGCGCAACTCAACCGCTTCGGCGGGATTCGCCTCGGTGCGCTGGAACGGACCCTGCACCGGGACGTAGCGTCGCTCGCTGGAACCGTGTTCCTGGGCGCGCTGGCATGGTATGCGCTGCCGGCGCCGCTGGTGGCGCTGGGCTGGGCAGCGATGGCTCTGCTGTTGGTGGAGTGCGGCTTCCGGCTCGCCTGGCCTTTCCTGCGCTGGGAGGGTCACGCGATGGCCGCAACCGCCGCGGGCCGGCTCTTCTTTTCGAACTTCACGACCATGGGTGCGACGGCCGGCGTCTCCCACCGTCTGCTGACAGTGGCGCCGCTGATCCTGATGCTCTACACCCTGTGGTCGAGACTCGGCGACGAGGACGCGCGGCTGGAGCCTTGGGAACGGGAGTTCCGGCATCTCTATCTATGGATGCCCGCTGTGCTGGCAGTGGAGTTGGCCCGATTTGAGCTCGGGCGTACGCTGGCGGTAGTCGGCTGGGCTTCGTTGGGCCTGGTCTTCCTGTTCTGCGGCACGCGCTACCGGAACCGCGACCTGCGGTACCAGAGCTACGGGCTGGCCGCGCTGATTTTCGTCCGAAGCTGGAACACGAATTTCTACATTCCCGAGAGTTTGGGCGGCGCGCGCAGCCGCATTCTGACCGGCGGCGCGGTGGTGGCGAGTTTCTTCCTCGCCGAGTTCATCGCGAGGCGCCCAGAAGCCGGGGATGGAGTCGTCGACCGGCAGGCACGCAGACTGTTCTCGCTGCTTGCCAGCGTTCTGCTTGCCGCACTGATTTTCTACGAAGTCTCCGGCAGCCTCTTGACGGTGGCGTGGGGGCTCCAAGGCCTGCTGGTGCTCGTGATCGGCTTTCCGACACGCGAGCGCGTGCTGCGCCTCTCGGGCTTGGCGCTATTCACTTTCTGCGTTTTGAAGCTCTTCGCCTACGATCTGCGCGAGCTGGATACACCGAACCGCATTCTCTCGTTCGTTGTACTCGGTTTGCTTCTGCTGGGCGTGTCCTGGATTTACACGCGGTTCCGCGAGCGGATTCGCCGCTATTTGTAGGAGGACCAAGATGCGCAAATGGCTCGGTCTGGCGACCCTGGCGCTCCTGCTGGCAGGGGGCGCTGCCTGTTGGATGGGCGATCTCGATCCTGACGTCAACCTCTCTTCCGCATCGGAGGTCTGGGCGGATGTGCTGCGCGATGCGGACCAGTTGGGACTGCGGTTCACGCGCATGTCCGATGCCCGGGAAATGGACCTTGGCAACCGTCTGGCGGAGGGCCTCAACACGGCCGGCCCCGCGGATCGTGCTCAGTCGACCTACGTCGCGGCGGTGGGAGCGGCGCTCGTCCCCTATCTGCGACGCCCGGCAATCCGGTACAACTTCCACGTTCTCCAGTCACCCGAAGAGAACGCCTTCGCTCTCCCTGGCGGACAGGTCTTCATCTTCACGGGCCTGCTGGCGGACATCCACTCAGAGGCGGAACTGGCCTACATCCTGGGGCACGAGATGTCGCATGTCGACCTCCGCCACGCCGTCGAGATCTACCAGAACGAAGCCGCCCTCGAGAGAGCCGGTGCGCCGCCCCTGGCAAGAATCCCGGAGGACGTGCGCCGCCTGGTGGCCCGTGGCTATTCCAAGTTCCAGGAAGTCGAGGCCGACGCCCAGGGGTTGCGCCTTTGCTCGCAGGCGGGCTACGATCCGGAAGCCGGCGCCCGTCTGTATCGCCGCTTCAGGCCCGGGTCGCCCCGTACAGCGTCCGCGAACCCGCTCGATGAGGCGGCAGGCGCGGCGCGCGACCAACTCACTTCCTATTTCGATACGCATCCGCCCGATGCGGAGCGAATTCGGAGGCTGGAGGAGCTGGCGAGACGCGACCGGAGGCGCCTCGCCGGCCGCCCGCTCTACGAAGGTCTCGAGAACTACCAGCGGCAGGTCCCCAAGTCGGTGCAGCAGTTCCCGGACGAGTTTGGGAAGGGCTGACAGCACGCACCGGCGTCACGAGTTCGCGACACTGACTCTCGTGAAATGGTCCTCCTGGCTGGTCTCGAACCGCATCGGCAGGAACTCCGAAATGACAGCCATGTTCGTCCGCGCGTGCATGTTGATCTTCTCGGCGGTGAACGACCCGGCTCCGGCCAGCCCGAGAGGGAGCAGCAACTGATCGGTCAGGTGCTCGCCAGCGGCGGCCCGAGAGACCAGGTATTCCCGCGCATCGCGCGCGGCCGTCGAAGCCACCTTCTCGGCGCTGACGCCGAGCTGGCCGAAGGCGGAGAAGATTTCCGTTACTTCCGCGCTTCCGATTTCGACCATCACCACGTTGCCGGGGCCGGCCGAGTTACGGGTTTGATCGATTTTCCCGCAGTCCTTGGTCCAGTTGAGCATGCCCGCTACCGTCTCGATCTCGCGCAGAGCGATGTGCCCCGGGAGGTTCGCAACGACGGCGGTAATGCCGCGCGAGACGATTTCGCCGCGCTCTCCCAAGTGCAGGGGCTTGAGCACGGCGCAGGGCTCGATCTCTGCGCAAAAACGGCCGCCGCCCGCCGGATAGAACCCGTAGCGCTCGAATTCAAGGCGCACCTTCGGTCCCATCCGCTCCAGCAGCGGCACGAACGTCCGCGCCAGGAAATCGAATGGAGGAGCCGCGGTGTTGTGCGTGCCTCCTTCAATCACGATGCGGCTCGGTTCTGGCGCCAGCATGAGGGCCGGAAGGACAGTCTGAAGAACGAGGGTGCCGCTGCCTGCCGTTCCCACGCTGAACCGATACTCGCCGGGGCGGACCTCACCCGGAGCGAAGGTGAGAGCGGTTGACCCGAGGACCGCGCCTTCAACCTCGGCGCCGCCAACTTCGGCAGCGGCCAGGACGGCTGTCAAATGCTGGCGCAGCAACCCCGGCCGCTCACGGCCTGCGCGAATCTTCTCGATGCGGAAGGCCTTCCCCGTCGCCAGGGAGAGGCCCACCGCAGTGCGCAGGATTTGTCCGCCGCCTTCGCCGAACGATCCGTCAATCCGAATCATAACCTTGTCTCCTGGGCTCAATCTCCCAGGAAACAGGATCTTGAGCCGAACAGTCTACCCTTTCACGCAGACCACCTGGCGGAGCGTATGGACGATCTCCACCAGATCCGCCTGCGCCGCCATAACCGCATCGATCGGCTTGTAGGCGGCCGGAGTTTCATCGATCACGTCCTGGTCCTTCCGGCACTCTACGCCTTCCGTCATTCGCACGTGATCCTCTACTGTAAATCGACGCCTTGCTTCGTTGCGGGACATGGCCCGCCCGGCGCCGTGACTGCAACTCGAGAAGCTCTCCGGGTTGCCTTTGCCGCGAACAATAAAGGAGCGCGCTCCCATGCTGCCGGGGATGATTCCCATATCGCCCTCGCGCGCCCGAACGGCGCCCTTGCGCGTCACAAGAACGTTTTCGCCGTAATGCGATTCGCGGGCCACATAGTTGTGGTGGCAGTTGATGGCCTTCAGCTCCGCGCTGAAGAGCGGCACCTCGCCGGAATTGCGGACCGCTCCGATGGTCTGTTCCATCATGAGATCGCGGTTCCGCTGCGCGTAGTCCTGCGCCCACTCGACGGCCTCCACGTAGTCGTCGAAGTGCTCGGTGTGCTCCGGAAAATAGGCCAGGTCGACGTCCGGCAGGTTCACGAAGAACCTCTTCATGTCCTTCCGCGCCAGATCGATGAAGTAACTCCCCATGCGATTGCCGACCCCGCGCGATCCGCTGTGCAGCATAAACCAGACAGCGTCCGACTCGTCCAGGCAGACCTCAATGAAGTGATTGCCGGTTCCAAGCGTGCCGAGGTGGTTCGAGTGGTTCCCGCGATCCAGCTTGGGATGCTTCGCCAGAATCGCTTCGTAGCGAGCTTTCAAGGCGTCCAGCCAGACTTCCTGGTTGCGCGCCGGAATGTCGTGCCACGCCCCGCGGTCGCCAGCTCCGCCGTGGTTCGTGCGCCCGTGTGGCACGGCTGCTTCAATCGCCGTGCGGATTCCCTTCAGATTGTCGGGGAGATCGCGCGCATTGAGGCTGGTCTGGACAGCCATCATGCCGCAACCGATGTCCACTCCCACCGCGGCTGGAATGATCGCGCCTTTGGTCGGGATCACACTTCCGACGGTGGCGCCGATTCCCCAATGGACGTCCGGCATGGCGGCGATCCATTTGAAGACGAACGGGAGCTGCGCGGCATTCAGGAGCTGCTTGCGCGCCGCGTCTTCCAGAGGCACGCCCTTCGTCCAGGCCTTGACCGGCACGCCGGTCGCGGGCGCGATCACATTGTAAGTGGTTTCCGACATTTCGATCTCCTCTAATTCTGGCAATCGGCGGCGACAAACGGTGAAGAAACGTTGCTCTGCCCACTGAGCTACTGCCCCGTTGTGTTGGAGCAGCCCGGATTCGAACCGGGGACCGATGTAGTTCCTTCGGCATTCGCCACCAACGTTCAAAGCCCTGGCCTGCGGCGACAATCAGTGGAGAAACATCTGCCTTTGCCCTTTTGGAGCAGCCCGGAGTCGAACCGGAAGGCCCATGTAGTTCCCCCTGCATTCGCCGCAGGCTTTCAACTGGCGACAAGATTGACGAGAGTTTCCCGGCCAGCTCTTTCGAGACGGGCCGGGAGCGAGTATCGAAACCCGCCAGACCATGTACTCCCGCCGGCATTCGCCAGCCAAACGATCCTTAGCGAGGCCGACAAGGTCTTGGACGAGACGCAACGTGTCAAGATGTAGTCCCGCCGGCATTCGGCCTGGATATTCCTCGTGGCCCACGGCGTCATGAAGCCACCGTGGGCCGTTCCATGGGGCCGACAAGGCGTTGGTGAGACGGGGACATTTTTGAATGTAGTCCCACCGGCATTCGGCCCCTTCGCGTCAAACAGCAACCGCTTCGATTCGCGCGATCCAGTGGTCCGCCTCGAGTTGCCCCGCGGCGAACGCCGAGATCACTTCGAAGACCTGATCGGAGAAGCCCCCGATGTTCAGGATGTCAGCCCGCTCGGCAGCCTGCGTGGTCTGGTTCGGCTGGAGGTCCAGGCAAACCAGGCGAGCCTTCGGATTCCGGTGCCGGAATTCCGACCACTCTGCCAACAGCGCCGTCCCCCGGCCGCGGCCCTGATCCACCCACGACTCGTTATCCGAGACGAAGATAACCAGATCCGCCTTCGCCTTCCGCTGGTTCAAAAGGCGAACCGGAGCGCTGCAATTGGTGCCGCCTCCACCGATCGCCGCCAGCCGCCCGGCGTTCGTCATCACGCTGTCGCGCGAATTCAGATCCACTGGAACGACCTTCTGTTCGAACGGCAGCACGGTCGTGGTTTGATTCTTCCGCAGCACCGACGCAGCGACCAGAGCCGCCACATCGACGCAGTGCACCGTCGTCATCGAGCCCGGCCGATGACCCGTAATAGGGCTGGCCATGGAACCCGAAACGTCGGGGCACACTACGACCTGTCCCTCAATCGACGGCACATTTGCCACCGCCAGCTCCAGCGCGTCCTGCAAGGCGTTCCGCACTTCCTCCGGGACAGCAGCATCGCAGTTCTGATACGCCGCCAGCAGTTGGTACGGGAACACTCGCGCCCGCTGAATCTCGCCCGCATCGCGCAAACGCGCCGCGATGAGGCTCGCCAGTCCGGGCTCCTCAAACACGCCGTGCCGGGCGAACGTGTTCAGGTTCATCCGCGTGGTCTGCCACGAAGCGTTCTTCGCGATCGCCGCCCAATCCTTTTGGGCGAGCGGCAGCGCCGACAGCAGCATGAACGGAAGATCCGGAACGTCCCGCGCCTCGCCTGCCTTGAACTGCTCGAACTGCATCACTAGCTTCGGCAATGCATTCGCGTCGTGAGGCCGGCCCAGCATATACCCGTAAAACGCCTCCCGCTTCGGCCCACCCGGCTTGGGGTGGACCATCTTCACGATGTCGGAAAGCGACGGATTCTGACCGGCGCTGGAGCCGAAGAGAACCTCCT
>DATNLV010000837.1:0-9191 GCA_035602665.1 Bryobacteraceae bacterium
CTCGGTGCGGAAGAGCGAAAATGGATATGAGAGTCGCGGTTGCGGACTTTGCCGAGATGAACGTCACCAGCAAGAAGGCGGTCTACGTCCGGATATCGGTTGTCGCGCTCGGCATTGCCGTGGCTTCGTTACTCCATTTCCTGACGCCGCCTTCGCTGATCCTCTGGCACAACGTCTTCCAGCGGCTCTACTACCTGCCGATCGTCTATGCGGCGATCTACTTCGGGTGGCGCGGAGGACTGGCCGCGTCGCTGCTGTCGGCGGTGCTATACATCCCGCACATTCGCATGGCGTGGCATTTCATGCCCGACTACGCGATGAATCAATACGCCGAGATCATTCTGTTCTTCCTGGTGGGCGCGGTCACCGGCGCGCTGGCCGATCGGGAACGCAAGCAGCGGGAGAAGCTGGAGGCGGCGACGCTACAGCTCGGCAAGGTCTATCGGGAACTGCAGGACAGCTTCGAGCACCTGAAGCGTGCCGACCGGTTGTCCGCGATCGGCCAGCTCTCGGCAAGCCTGGCGCACGAGATACGCAACCCGCTGGCGAGCATCGAGGGCTCGACCGATATCCTGGAGCAGCCGCACATTTCCGAGGAGATGCGCAAGGAGTTTCTCGGGGTGATCCGCAAGGAATCGCGCAGGCTGAACCGGCTTCTGACGAATCTGCTGGATTTCGCCAGACCACGGAAACCGGAAATGCAGGTGGTCGACCCCTGCCGTCTGATTGAATCGGTCACCAGCCTGGTGGCTCCTACGGCCGAGCGCAGCGGAATCAAGCTGGAGCGGCGGGCGCCCACCTCACCCGCGCTGGTTCAGTGCGACCCGGAGCAACTGAAACAGGTGGTTCTGAATCTGACGATCAACGCGGTTCAGGCGATGGAGGGCGGCGGGTCGGTGGAGCTTTCGGTCACGGCATCGAATGGCGATGTGAGGATATCGGTGAGAGACGAAGGCCCGGGCATTCCGGCGCAGGACCTGGAGAAGATCTTCGACCCATTTTTCACCACCAAGGATGGCGGCACGGGGCTGGGATTGTCGGTGGCGCATCAGATCGTGACGCAGCACGGCGGCACCATCACCGCCGAGCCGAACGCGGTGCGGGGCATGACGTTTTCGATCGTGCTGCCGGCGAAGAGTGGAAAGGAGGGCAGCCTATGACGGGCACACGATGGTTGGCGGCGGTCGCGATCCTCGTGGTCGCAGCCGCGCTTGGGTACGTGGGATTCAGGGCCTACCGGGGCGCACAACCGGAAACATGTTATGCCTGCCAGAGGCCGGTCCACGCTCATTCGAGGACCGTGGCCCTGGTCAAAGGGCGCGCCAAGATGTTCTGCTGCCCGGCCTGTGCGCTGTCCGAACGCGAGCAGGAGGGGCGTCCCGTGCGGATCGTGGAGTTGACGTCCCTCCTCACCGGCGCCAAGCTCGCTCCGAACGAAGCCTACGTGGTGAAGGGCAGCGATGTGAACATGTGCGCGCATGCGCATGAGATGATCGATGCCGATAAACGGCCGGCGGGCGTCCTCTACGACCGGTGCTCACCGAGCCTGATCGCTTTTGGCCAGCGAAACGAGGCGATGGAGTTCGCGCACGAACATGGCGGAGAAGTGCTGACGTTCAAAGAGGTCATGGCGGGGGCCGGGCGGTAGGAGCGAAACATTGTCCCAGAAGCGCGTTCTGGTAGTGGACGACGACGAAAGCCTGCGCCGGGTGACGGAGGTGCAACTGCAGCAGTGCGGTTACCACGTGCGGACCGCGGCCTGCGGGCGGGAGGCGCTCGATCTTCTCCAGATAGGGCCGGTGGAACTGGTGGTGACCGACCTGAGAATGCCGGGCATGTCGGGGCTGGATCTGCTGAAGCGAATCCGCGCGGATTACCCCGAGACGGTCGTCATCATGGTCACTGCATTCGGCACGATTGAGACCGCGGTTGAGGCCATGCGGGCCGGCGCGTATGACTACGTCACGAAACCCGTCCACATCGACGAGCTGAAGCTCACGCTAGGACGGGCCATGGAGCACGTGCAACTGCGGCAGGAGGTCCAGGAACTGCGGACGAGTCTGGACAGCAAGTACGGATTCGAGAACATACTGGGCCGATCGAGCGCGCTGCTGTCGGTGCTGGACATGGCTTCCCGAGCCGCGCAAACCAGCTCGACCGTTCTTGTCCGCGGCGAAACCGGCACGGGGAAGGAACTGCTGGCCAAGGCAATCCACTTCAACAGTCCGCGGCGTGAGAAGGCTTTCGTGACGATCAACTGCGGCGCGATTCCGAAAGACCTGTTGGAGTCCGAACTCTTCGGCCACGTCAAGGGCTCGTTCACCGGCGCGGTGGCGCACAAGAAGGGCCGGGCCGAGTCGGCTGACGGCGGCACGCTTTTTCTGGACGAGATCGGGGAGATGCCGACGGAGTTGCAGGTGAAACTGCTGCGGCTGCTGCAACAGGGCGAGATCGAAAAGGTCGGCGCCGCGGAGACCACCAGCGTGGATGTGCGGATCATCGCGGCCACGCACCGCAATCTGCAGGCGATGATCGAGGACGGAACATTTCGCGAAGATTTGTACTATCGGCTGGTGGTGATCCCTCTGGAACTGCCGCCGCTGCGCGAAAGGCCGGAGGACATCCCGGAACTGGTGGAGCACTTCTTCACGAAGGCAAAAGAAAAGCACGGCCGGCCGGACCTTGCGTTACCGCCTTCGCTGCTTTCGCATTTCTGCGGGCACCGATGGCCCGGGAACATCCGCGAACTGGAGAACATCATCGAGCGGCTGGTGGTGCTGACGCGGGGGAACGAGATTGGCGTAAACGATCTGCCGGAGTTCCTGCGCCGCGAACGTCCGGTTCTGGAGGAACTGCGGCTGGATCTTCCTCCACAGGGGATCAGCATGGATGCGGTGGAGAAGGAACTGATTCTGCGGTCGCTGAAGAAATTCGACTGGAACCAGACGCAAGCGGCCCGCTATCTGGATCTGAGCCGGAAGACGCTGATCTACCGGATGGAAAAGTACGACATCCGGCGGGGGCAGGAAGAGGATAGTCCGACGGCGCTTCCGGGTTGAGGCGATCCGCGGACTTCGTGATACATTCGTTAAGGCAGGGGCCAACGTGGGCCCTTAGCTCAGCGGTTAGAGCAGCGGACTCATAATCCGTTGGTCGTAGGTTCAAATCCTACAGGGCCCACCAAGCAACTCAATCGTCGCGGGGGTACTTAGGCCAATGTTTGCGGCTCGGCGCTGCCGGGTGCGGTAGGATGGGCCATGCTTAAGTTCGCGGCATTGGCCCTTACGGTGATGACTATGGCATCGGCAACCGATTTTCCGACCAGGAAAGTGCTGAATCTTGCGGCCATCAAGACGATGGTCGCCGCGGCAGAGGCCGAGGCGCAGAAACGCAATGTGCAGGTTACGATCTGCGTTGTCGACGACGGCGGGAACCTCCTGTTCCTCCAGAAGGGGGATGGCGCGGGGCTGAACACGATTCAGTTCTGCCAGAAGAAGGCGCGGCACTCGGCGTCCTACAAGAGCCCGTCGAAGGCGGGGGCGGACGAACTCAAGAAGGGCAACCTCGAGGTTCTGGCCTTCCCCGATTTTTTCCCGAACCAGGGCGGGCTGCCGATCAAGGTCGACGGCGAGACGATCGGCGCGATCGCCGTTAGCGGCGCGGCATCCGAGGTCGATGAAGCGATCGGGCAGGTCGCGCTCGACGCACTGCTGAAGAAGTAGGACGGGGCTAGGGCCGAAGCTCGATGCGCAGCCGCGCGGATGGGCGGACCGTCAGCAGGCGCTCGCGGGTCACGCCCCCGAAATCCGCACCGATGCGGTAGAGCCCGGGCACCAGGGAGAGTTCGGCCGGGGATTCGGCGGCCACTGGCGTCCCATTCACCCTAATCGCGGCCGGCGTGGGCGTCTCGACGATCACGCTGCCGCGGATGGCCGAAAGCTGGACGTTCAGGTCCTGCGTCCTCGACACCACTCGCACGCTACGCTCTTCGTCGCGGTACCCGGGGAGAGTGAGGCGCATGGGGTACGTTCCGGCGGCAATGCTGATGTTGCATGGGGTGGCGCAGACGGAATCGGTGGCGGTACCGAGGAACACCTTGGCGCCCGCGGGGTCGCTGGTCAGCGAGACGGTGTGGGGCGTGCGGGTGTTGCCGACCAGGTCGACGGACCACACGGGGCGCGCGGCCTGGGTGGCGGCGTCGGAGCCCGGCGCGGCGTTCGTTTGCGACACCTCGCGCCAGGGATGGTCGCCTGCGACCGCGGGCGCGGGCAGGGCCGGGAGCGTTGCGGGCTGCGCGGCGGCGGCCGGGTCGGCTGATAGGGACGCGAGCAGCACCACCGGCTCGGGATCCTCGACCAGCCTCGGCAGCGGCCGGGAGTAGATCTCCAGGGGCCTGGGATCGATGGACGGAATGAGAGCCGCGATCCTGACCGGCTCCGCGGAACCTGGATCCTTGTAGAACTGCGCAGCGTCGGTGGCGGGCGCTTTTGCCGCCGGCTCGATGGGCTCGAGTTCCTTGAGCATGGCCGCGGCCCTGTCGGCGGAAGGTCCGTCGCGTCCCTGCCGGAGGCGGGACAGCAGGGCGGAGGCGTGCGCGGTGTCGTCGTTCAACAGCAGCGTCGAGGCCGCGTCGAGTCCACTGCCGGAGCGGGCGGGGATGGCGGTCCAAGCGGCTTCGTACAATTCCGCGGCTTTGGAATACTCGCCACGGGCGGCTTCGGCGTCAGCGCCGGCGCGGGCGGAAACATAGCGCAGCTCGCGCTCGGCGGCCCGGAGCGCGGCCTCGAGAGACGCGCGGATCGCGGGGGTGGGCGCGTTCTCGATCGCGATCTGCAGGAACTTCGCCGCGACCTCGTAGCCGTGGCCGTCTCCGTTCAGGCCGGCCAGAAGCGCGGGGGCCTCCCAGCGCTTGGGATCGATGCGACCCACGTCGGCTAGCGCGGTCATGGCATCGGCTGGAGGCATCTTCGGCAACTTCTCCAGGACCTGCAGGAGAGCCTCGTCGTAACTGCGCTTCCGGCGGCCGTCGGGCGTCCTCTCGAGCGACGCGAGCAGGCGCAGGCGCTCGATTTGCGGCGCGGCGATGGGCGCGAGGCCGGCAGGGTCGAGGCGCGCGGCTTCTTCGAGCGCGCCCAGCGCGTCGTCCCATTTCTCGGCGATCGCGGCGAGGATGCCCAGATTGAAAGCCGCCGCCGCGTAGGTGCGGTCTTCGACGAATGCCTGGCCGAATCCGCGAATCGCGTCGGGCACGTCGCGGTTGGCGGCGAGACCTGCGAGGGTGGCCTGGAAGCGGTGGCGCGCGGCGTCGCGCGGGCAGGCGTAGGGCGAGGTAAGATCCGGCGGGGCCAGGGGCGCGACGACAACCGTCACGACGGGCACCGCGGGCTGTGGCACCGGTTGCGGCACGGGCGCGGGCTCCGTTGCCTGCGGCTGAGCCGTGGCCTCGGCTGGCTGCGTTTGAGGCGTGGATGGCGGTGGAGCGGTCGGCGCGGGCGGCTCCTGACAGAGCACCATCCCCGCAGCGAACACGAGGGCGAGGCAGATGCGCGCGATCCTCACGGCTTCGCTCCCGGACAGGCCACCGACAGATGCTCCAGCTCGGCCTTGAGAGCGGCGACGTCCTGCTCCAATGCCTTGCGCTTTTCCGCGGACAGCGGAGGCCTCGACGGGGACGCGGGCTTGGAGGCGTCACCCGGCAGCACGGAGTCCACCAGATTCTTGGGCGCTTTCTGACGGGGGTTCGATGCGGTCGATGCAGGCTCCTCCTTCTTGAACCAGTCGCTCGCGATCGCTTGCGCGGACCCTTGCGGCGCGGCGGGCGATGCTTTGTCGGGCGCGGCGGAGGGCGGCTCCTGTCCATTCAACTCCGCTTCGGCTGCGCGCAGCCGGCCTTGCACCTCGGTTGTCCGTGCCGAGATCTCAGGAGGGCAGCCGTCTCTCGTAAGCTTGCGCAGATTGGCGTCGCGAATGACGTTGAGGTCATCGGTCGATGAACTCAGCGCATCGAGGGCGTGCGGATTCGCGGCGCGCCCGGCCTCCTCGGGACCCGAAGTGTTCGAGGTCTTGGCGCCCGAGGCGGCGTGGACCGTGCGCTGTGGCGTGTCCTTGGAATCCGCGGGGCGGGCGGTCTGCGCCTGCGCACAGAGGCTCGCTACGATCAAAACGGCGAGAATTGCGGCTCTCATTTCAGCCCTTTCCCTTGTCGTCCACCACGAAGTGGACCTTGCGGGAGCGGCCGTCAAGCGAGTGATCCGCGTCGCAATCGGCTTCGACCAGGCGCCCCTGCTTGTCGTACTTGTATTCGATGCGCGAGCTGCCGCCCTGGTGCGTGATGGTTTCGCCGGTGAGCCGCTCGCCGTTGTAATTGAGCGTGCGCGAGTAGACCACCGCGCCCGAGCTGTCGTGTCCGGAGACCTGCACCAGCCGCTTGCCTTCCCAACTGAGGTCCAGCCTCGGAGCGCCGGGATCTCCGATTTCCCAGGCGTGCTGCACGCGCCCCTGGTCGTCGTAGTCGAGTTCGAACAGGTGGATGCCGTCCCAGACGAACGGGTGGAAGTAGCGGTTGCCGGAAAAGCCCACGGCCGCGCGTTTGCCGGTGGCCTTGTAGGCGAGGCGCGTGTCGAGGCGGGGGCTGTTCCAGAGCGTCAGGAAGCCCGCCGAGGAGCCGCCCTGCGGATCGCCCCTAACGGAGTAGTTCTGCGACGGAGCGATCTGGCGCATGGCGGTGAGGGACGAGAAGCCGCCCAATCCCGACATTCGGCCGGAGCCCGCCAGGCGGCTCAGAATTCCGGATCCGCCGAAGCCGCCGAGGCCAGGCATCGCCCCCATGCCTCCGAGGGAGCTTAGCCGCGCTATGCTGCCGACCTTGCTGATGGCACCGATGCTGCTGCCGATACTCCCCATGCTGCCGAGGGCGCCCAGCGCTCCGAAGCCGCCCATGGCGATGGGGACGCCGGGGATCGTGATCGGGATGCGCGTGCTCTTGGTGACGACGTTGTCGCGGCTCACCTTCAGCACCTGCGGGACGTCGTCGTAGTAGTTGAAGTAGAAGTCGTTGGTTTCGCGGTCGGCGGTCCGCCAGCCGACGGTGGAGGAGACGCCGGCCCCTGCCGACATGGCGGCCGCGCCGGCCACGCGCAGAATGTTGGAGCCGGTCTTCTTGGCCTCGTACTTGGCGTGGACCGAGTGGAGCGCGTTGCCGGCCCACTCATAGTTGACGTTGAGATGATCGGAGGCTTCGATGTGCGCGACCTTGGGCTGAAACGCGAGACTGACCGGATCGTAGAGGGCGCCGCGTTCGAGGGGCGAGCCGGAGAACCAACTCAACTCGGTGCGGTCGCGCGCCTTGTCGCCGGCGGGATCGGGCTGCTCCTGCTCGGCCTCGCGCAGCAACTGGACCGCGGCGACCCGGCGCTGACGGTTGGCTTCGGTGGAATCCGTGAGGTCCAGGTACCGGCGCAGCAGCGGCGCGCCCTTGTCGCAGTGGCGCAGCACACAAGCGTCGAGGCCCGCGTAGTAGAGGAAGTCGGGATTCTCGTTGTCCAGTTTCAGGCCGTCCGCCGAGGTCTCGAGCGCGGTCGCAAAGCGCTGCTGATCGAGATCGCCGTCGAGCTCGGAACGCTTCTTAGCGAGCGAGGTCTCGATGGTGTACTGCACCTGGGCGCGGAGTTTTTCGCCGTCGGTGAAGTCCTGCGACGTGACGGCGATCCCGTCGTAGTTATCGAGGAGCGCCATCGCCATGCCGAGATCGCCGCGCGCCACGGCGAGGCGGGCCTGAAGCAGCAAGACCCGCGGCTCATCCTTGTCGATGACCTCGGCGTCCTGGATGGCCTTCTCGCCTTCGGCCAGCTTGCCGTCGTTGAGATACTGCTCGGCGAGTAGAAGCCGGCGCTGCAACTGGACCTGGGCGGGCGAGCGGGGGTCGATGCCGCGGCGGCCCTCGGCGAATTTCTGCGACGACAACCGCGCGGCCTCGAGGCGCACCTGTTCGAGCATTTCGTCCGCGTCGGGCGCTTTCGGATCGCGCCATTTCGCGATCAACAGGTGCCGCACGGCGCCGGCGTAGTCGCCCTCGGTGCGGAGCCGCCGCGCCGTCTCGATGTGGGTCTTGGCGCTCAGGCGCAGGTGGGCCTGGCGGGCCGAGGATAGCTGCGGGAACGACTTGTCGTAGATTTCGAAGGCGCGATATTCAACCAGGAAGGCGTCGGACTGCTCGCCCGCATCGAGCGCGCGGAGGATGGCCAGGCGGCGGTCGAGCCACTTGCGCACTTCGCGCGCCTGGGTGGCCTCGGCGGCCAACGTGGCGTCCTTCGGAAAGGCAGCCTGCGCGGCGCCGGCGAGCGCCAGAGATTCGTCCAGCACGAAGAGCTGGGCTCCGCCCTCCTGCCACTGGGTGAGGCGCACGGAAATGGCGGTGCGGAGGAAGTCGCGGATGCGGTCCGCGGCGGGCCCGGAGGGATATGCTTTTACCGCGGCTGGAATCAGGGAGAGCATCGAGCGAAACGCGTCCTCGTCGCTGACGCCGGGAGTCTTGTGCTGGGCAAGTTCGGTGGCGAGCGCGGCCGCGGAGACGGCGGCATCCTGGCCCGGGACGATGGCGTACAATTCCTCGAGGCGGATGGGGGAGGGGGATTTGTCCTTGCGGTCCTTCTTCAGAGTGACGGTGGACTCGCTCCACATCTGCGCGGCCGTCTCTGCCGTTTTCGACTTCAGTCCGTCCGGCAGCAGCAACTGCCAGTCGGGAGAGGCGCCGCGGCCAAGCAGGGCGCCGTCGGCGGCGCGACGCACGCTGGTGAGAGTGGAGAACTGGGTCTCCGGCAGGTGTCCCACCACTTTCGGGTCCCAGGACGGGGGCGCGGACGCGAGCGGGGCGATCCGCACCTTGTCCTTCCCGTTGACCGAAATCGATTCGACGTCCTGGAAGGACCAGACACCCGAGGACGAGCGAGTGACGACCAGGAACTCTCCGGCACGCAGTCCGGTCGCGGCAATCCCCAATAGCAAGAAGGTTCGGACGGAGTTGCCCATCTCCCAGCCCCCCTCGATCGTCCCAATTTAAACTGCCCGGATGTTATCGATTATACAACCAGGTGCGCCGGCCGCAACCCCTTCTATATATACTCGGAGCATGTTGCGACTGACGGATTCGTTTCGTCCGCTTGCTTACGCGCGCGGTTCGGTGCTGGGGCTCC
>DATNLV010000387.1:0-3608 GCA_035602665.1 Bryobacteraceae bacterium
CGTTTAGAGAAACGGAACGGTCGGGTCTCAACGCCTTTCGATCTTGATCTCGACGGGTGCGCTGAGACGGGCGGCCTCGTCGGCCAGGTAGCGGTCCCAGTCTTCCACTGTGCGGAAGTCGCGGCCCAGGGTCCAGCCGAATCCGGCGTAGGAGACGCAGGCCGCGCCGGGGGCGATGCTGGCGAGCACCAGGTAGTTTCGGTCGTCTTCCGCGGAATCCTTCAACGATGCCGGGTCGAGGAGCACGGCCTGGCCCAGTTCACCGCCCTCGCGGACGGGCTCCCAGGTCCGCATGATGCCGCGCTCGCGATCGATCTTCATTCGCGTGGTTTTGAGCTTGCGGATGCCCACGGCGTGCAGAAGGCCGGCGCCGTCGCCGTCGATAGTGTAGCTGCTTTCGAAACGATCGAGGCTGTGGCCGGCGTCGAGCGAAATGCGCTTCTTCTCGGAGACGCGGGCGCCGGCGGCGGTCCAGGTCTCGTAAGTCAGCTCGAACAGCAGTCGGATCGGACCAACGGCAAAGACGCGCGAGTCGCGGAAATTGGCCGAGGGATAGAGCTTGCCGGCAGTCCAGATTCCGGAGCCGCCGCAACCGCGAGTATTGCCGGCAGCGTAGAAGTCTCCGCCCTCGCCGTGGTCGCGGTGGTAATCGTCCATCAGGTACCAATCGTTGACGACGAGTTTGCGGACCCGCTTGGTCCAGACGTCCACGGCGCTGCTGATGAGCGGCTCCTGCGGCCAGGTTTCCAGTTCCTTACCGTACATGCGGTGCGCGATGCGGTCATTCTCCCAGGCGAAATCGTCGCGGCGCTCGCGGACGAAGCGGCCGTAGGTCTTGTAGTCCTCAACCCTGGCGATCTGCCTGTCGCCGGCGGTGAGCAGGAAGACGCGGGTCTGGCGGGGCGCGAAGTCGGCCTGGAACAGGAACTGCTCGAAGACGCCGTCGTCGTTGGTGTCGACGGCTTGGACGAGCAGGTCTTTGTCGGAGCCCTCGGCGCGCACGTGGATCTTGCGGACGTCATCCACGGCCAGCAGCCCGCGCAGGGCGGCGGCATCGAGCACGATGGTTTCGCTGGGCCGGGCGACGTCGATGGGATTGCGAACGGTGACGGTGGCGCCGGGTCCGGCGGCCAGGGCCGAGGCCAGCACAGGCAGGACGACTAACAGACGGGTACACATTTGGGACCGATTATATCCCGTCGGGCTCTCGGTATGTGTCCAGTATCTTCAGACCCTTAGCCTCATCTACTTTCATCCAGAGCTGGTTGTAGCGGGCCTCGTCGAGCTTCTCCTTGAGTTGGAAGTTGAAGCCCTTGAGGTTGCCGTAGTGGGAACGCGCGCGCTCGTATGTCGTGATGGTCAACTGGTAGGGGCCGTTGTTGCTGACGTTCTCGATGTCGGGGTACCGCCAGGTGCGCGAGTCATCTTTCTTGTCCGCGGTGTAGACGATGCGATCTTCTCCGAAGCTGAGCACGCCTTCGGAGCCGCCGAACCGGAGCAGGTGCTTGACAGGGATTTCCCACGCTGCCTTGACGCCTTTGTCGGGCAGTGCGGCGACAAAGCGTTGGTCGAGCCGGTCTTTCAAGAAGGCATAGGCGTCGGTGAAGGTCTGGTTGCCGGTGAGGTCGAACCGATACTCGCGGTCGGCCCCGAGCTTCCACTTGTTGTCCTTGTAAGTGAGCACGCGTAGCGCGTTGGGCGATATCTCAAGCTGCTGAATGTCTCCGTACGTCCATTGCCAGACGTGCTTCTTGTTGCCGGCTTCTTCGAACGAAATGGCCGTGCCCGTGATCGTGAGCGTGCCCTTGCCGCCGGCCTTTTTGATGTGTGGCGGGCGGGAATGGCCGTGCCACGCCTGGTAGCGGAACTCCTGCGCGCCGAACGCCCCGGGCGCCGTGGCGAGAAGAATGGCTACGAATGCGCCAATTGCTTTTTGACTTCGAAATTCCATTTCCAGACCTCGTAGATTGCCGGGTAGACGACTAACTCCAGGATGAACGACGTGAAGATACCGCCGATCATCGGTGCGGCGATACGCCGCATCACGTCCGCGCCGGCGCCCGTGGACCACATGATCGGAACCAATCCCATGAACATCACTGCAACGGTCATGAACTTCGGCCGGATTCTTTTGACCGCCCCGTGCATGATCGCGTCCCGCAGGTCTCTTAGACTGCGAAGCCGTCCCGCCTTCAGGGCATCGTCGTAGGCAATATCCAGATAGAGCAGCATGAATACGCCGGTCTCGGCGTCCACGCCCAACAGGGCGATCAGACCGACCCAAACACCAATGCTCATGTTGTAACCGAGCAGGTACAGGAACCAGATCGCTCCCACCGCCGAAAACGGGACAGCCAGAACGATGATCATCGTCTTGGCCATCGATTTCGTGTTCAGGTATAGCAGCATCAGGACGAGGAAAAGAGTTACCGGGAGCACGATCTTCAGCCGCTCCCGAACGCGCTCCATCGCTTCGAACTGCCCGCTCCAGAGGAACGAGTAACCAGGGGGTAACTTCACTCCGCGGATCGCCTCTTTGGCGGCGGCTACATAACTGCCGATGTCGCGGCCGGCTACATCGACGTAGACGTAGCCGTTCAGCATGCCGTTCTCGTCGCGCAGCATAGCCGGTCCACTTACTAACTTGACGTCGGCCAGCTGTGAGAGTGGCACCTGGGCTTGCCCGTCTCCGGTCGAGACGAGGACGCGTTTCAGCGTGGCGACATCGCTGCGATAGCCGCGCATGTAGCGCACGTTGACCGGGTATCGCTCGCGGCCTTCTACAGTGGTGGTGACGTTCTCTCCGCCGACCGCGGACATGACCACGTCCTGAACCATGTCGATGGTCAGGCCGTACCGCGCCAGTTCGTCGCGGTTCCAGACGAAGTCGAGGAAGTACCCGCCGCTGGTGCGTTCGGAAAAGACGCTGCGCGTTCCGCGGACTTTGGGCAGGATGGACTCGATCTGGGTGCCGAGCTCCTCGATCTTCTTGATGTCGCCGCCGTAGATTTTGATTCCGACGGGCGTGCGGATACCGGTGGTCAGCATGTCGATGCGGGCCTTGATGGGCATGGTCCAGGCGTTGGTGGTGCCGGGAATCTTCAGCGCCTCGTTCATCTGGTCGACGAGCTGCTCGCTCGAGATGTGGTCGGGAGTGATGCGGCCCAAGACCGGCCTGAGCCACTTCGGGGCCCACGGATCGTACCACGTACTTACTTTTCGCCATTCCTGCTGCGGCTTGAGAACGATGACGGTCTCCATCATCGAGAAGGGCGCCGGATCGGTGGAGGTTTCGGCGCGGCCGGCCTTGCCGAGCACGGTGTCGACCTCGGGGAACGACTTGATGATACGGTCCTGGGTCTGGAGCAGCTTCTGCGCCTCCGTCACCGAAATGCCCGGCAGCGTGCTCGGCATGTACAGCAGGGAGCCTTCGTCGAGCGGCGGCATGAACTCGGATCCGAGTTGGTCGAATACGGGGACCGTGACAATCACGGTGGCCACCGCGCCGGCGATTACGAACCACTTCCAGCGCAGGGACCAGGCGCACAGCGGCTCGTACAGCCGGATGAGAATTCTGCTGATCGGATGGCTTTCCTCGGAATGTATCT
>DATNLV010000019.1:0-8091 GCA_035602665.1 Bryobacteraceae bacterium
GGCCGCCGCGACTCGAAGAAGTTGCGCAGCAGTTCCAGGCACTCGGCGGCGAGGACGCCTTCCGTGATTTCGACTTGATGGTTGAGCAGGTCCGAATCGGCGAGGCGGAACTTACTGCGGACGCCCCCGAAGCGAAGGTCGCGCGAGCCGAATACCAGGCGCGCAATCCGCGCGGTTACCAAGGCGCCGGCGCACATGATGCATGGCTCGAGTGTGACGTAGAGCGTCGCGCCTTCCAGGCGGTAGTTCCCGATCGACGCCGCGGCCTCCCGCAAAGCCAGCATCTCCGCGTGTGCCGTTGGATCCCAGCACGCCACGGACGAATTGCGGCCCCGGCCGGCGATGACGCCGCCGAGCGTCACCACCGCGCCCACCGGTATCTCGCCGGCGGCCTCGGCCTGCCGCGCCAGCGCCAGCGCTTCGCGCATCGCGTCTTCGTCGCTCACCGGGGCCAGTGTAGCGCGACGGGGGCAGTCCCTGCGGTTCGCCGGTCTGAGCCCGCCGTTCAGCGGTTCCTCGCAGCAGCCCGCCGATTCCGGATTGGTGCGCTTCGACGCTTCGCTAGAATGAGATCAATGGGCAGATTCCTTCCACTGATTTTGAAGAACTGCTGGCGCAACCATCGCCGGACGCTGCTGACCGTGTTCAGCATCGGAGTATCACTGTGTCTGTTAGGCGTGGTGATGGCCCTGTACAAGGCTTTCTACTTCGCCAAGCCCAACGACTCCCAGGCGCTCCGGCTCATCACCCGCAATCGCGTCTCGCTGGCTTTGCCGATGCCGATCTTCTACGGCCCCAAGATCGCCCAGATCCACGGCGTGCGGGAAGTGATGATGTCGCAGTGGTTCGGAGGCACTTACAAGGATGCTCGCGACCCGAACAACTTCTTCGCGCGGCTGGGCGTCGAGCAGGAGAAGCTCTTCACCGTGGTCGGCGAGATGGTCATCCCGGAGGACCAGAAGAACGCCTTCCTGCACGACCGCACCGGCTGCATCCTGGGAAAGAACCTGGCTCAGCGGCTCAAGCTGAAGGTGGGCGACCGCATCACCATCGTCGGCGACATCTTCCCCCTCAACCTCGATATGACGATTCGAGGCCTCCTGGAAATGCCGCAGGACGATTCGGTCCTGTACTTCCACTGGAAGTACCTGGAGGAGAGCATCCCGCTCGCCCGGCGCTCGAACATCAGCACCTTCAGCATCCTCGCAGACAGCATTGACGACTCGCCTCGCGTCGCCAAGGCCGTCGATGATATGTTCCACAACTCCCCCTTCGAGACCAAGACCGAATCCGAGTTGCAGTTCAATCTGAGCTTTCTGGCGTTCCTCGGCAACGTCAAGGTGTTCCTGCTGAGCATCTGCGGCGCGGTGGTCTTCAGCATCCTGCTGGTCTCGGCGAATACCATGGCCATGTCGGTGCGCGAGCGATCGCGCGAGGTCGGCATTCTGAAGACCATCGGCTTCACCACCAGCCAGGTGCTCGGCGTCATCCTGGGCGAGGCGGTTCTGATTTCGGAGGCGGGTGCGGTCCTGGGCCTGCTCCTCGCGATGCTGCTGTGCGCGGGAGTGAGCAAAGCGGTTCCGATGTTCCAGGGTCTGAAGATTCAGCCCGTCATCGTGGCGGTTTCGCTCGTCCTGGCGGCGGTGATCGGCGTGGCCAGTTCGTTCGTGCCGGCCCTCGGCGCCGCTAAGACGCCGATCATCGAAGCGATCCGCGACAGTGGCTAGGAGCAAACCATGGCGATCCCCATTTCTTACAGCCTGAGAAACCTGGCCGTGCGCAAGACGACGACGGTCATGACCGCGCTCGGCATCGCGATCACGGTCGCCGTGTTACTCGCCGTCCTGGCGCTGGTGAACGGACTCCGCACCGCCTTCCGCGCCTCCGGCCATCCGCTCAACGTGCTGGTGCTGCGCAAAGGCTCGGATAACGAGATCAACAGTAACTTCACGCGCGCCGCGTTTCAAGCGCTGAAGGTAAAGCCTGGGATCGCGCGCAGCAGCACCGGCGGCCCCATGGCCTCTCTCGAAATCGTGACCGCGATCAATCTTCCCAGCGAAGCCAATCCCGACGGTGTGAACATCACTCTGCGCGGCATCTCGCAGCCCGAGGGCATCGAAATGCGCGACCAGGTGAAGCTGGCGGCCGGCCGCTGGTTCCAGAGCGGCAAGCGCGAAGTCGTGGTGGGCGCCTCCACGGCGCGCCGCAATCCCGTCGCCGGACTCGGCAAGACCCTCCGTTTCGGCCGTGGCACCTGGCTCGTCGTCGGCATCATGGACGGAGGCAACTCTTCGGCCAACAGCGAGATCTTCGGCGACGTAAACCAGATCAGCGCCGATTTCGGCCGCTCCGAAGTAGTCAGCTCCGCGCTGGTGCGCGCCACCGACCCGGTCGCCGTCCACGCCCTGGTCAATGACATCAGCGACGACCGCCAGCTCGCCTGCACCGCCCGGACCGAGCGCGAATACTACGAGGCGCAGACCAGTTCGGGCGCGCCGGTCGAGAGGGTCGGGATCGTGGTGGCCATCATCATGGCCGTGGGAAGCAGCTTCGCGGCGATGAACACCATGTACGCCGCCGTTGCCCGCCGCACGAAAGAGATTGGAACGCTGCGCGTGCTCGGCTTCTCGCGCGGTGGAATCCTGGCCAGCTTCTTCCTGGAGTCCCTTTTTCTGGCGGGGCTGGGCGGCGTCCTCGGCTGCCTGCTGGTTCTGCCGCTGAACGGGTTCGAGACCGGTATCGGCAATTTCGCCACATTCAGTGAGATTGCGTTCGACTTCCGAATCAGCCCCGCCATCATGGCCCTGGGCGTCGGCTTCTCGCTGCTGATGGGGGCCCTGGGCGGCTTCTTTCCCGCCCGAGCGGCGGCCAAGAAGGAAATCCTCAACGCTCTGAGGGAGGCATAGTCATGGCCAATCTCCAGGATCTGCGAATCGACCGCGACGCCCGCGACTCCTCCGCGCCCGTCAGACGGCGCACCGGCGTGTGGATCGGCGCGGCACTGCTCATCGTGCTGCTTGCTGCCGGCGCCTACGCATACAGGACGCTCGCCTCGGCGGTCGAAGTGGATACGGTCCGCGTCACCGCGGCCAGCAGCGCCTCCGCCCCTGCGGGCGTCATTCTCAACGCCACCGGCTACATCGTGGCGGCGCACAAGATTGAGGTCGGCTCCAAGGTAATGGGCAAAGTCGCCTGGATCGGCGTCGACAAGGGCGACCACGTCCAGGAGGGACAGGTCATGGTCCGCCTCGAGGACGAAGAGTACCGCGCGCAGCTCGAACAGGCACGCGGCCAGCTCCTGAACCTCCAGGCCCACCTGGCCGAGCTCGAGCACGGCTCGCGTCCCCAGGAGATCGCCGGCGCCAAGGCCGACCTCGAACAGGCCCGCGCCGACATGATCAACGCGCGCATCACGCTCAATCGCACCCGGCAACTGGTCGACCAGAAAATCATGTCGTCCCAGTCTCTGGACGATGCCCAGGCCAAGTACGACGCCGGCGTCTCGCGCGTGTCGTCTCTCGAGGAGCGCCTCCGGCTGACCGAACTCGGTCCTCGCCAGGAACAGATCGACGCCGCGCGCGGCCAGGTAGTGCAAGCCAAGGGCACGGTCGATTTCTACCAGACCCAGCTCAACAACACCGTGGTCAAGGCGCCCGTCACCGGCACCATCCTCGAACGGGAGGTCGAAAAGGGCGAGTTCGTCACCACCGGTTTCGTTGGCGATCGCGGCGCCAAGGGCTACGTCGTCTCCCTGGCCGATCTCAACGATCTCGAAGTCGAGCTCGACATCAGCCAGAACGATTTTGCCAAGCTCGCGCACGATCAGCGCGGCTGGGTGACCACGGACGCCTATCCCGATCGCCGCTACGACGGCTACATCCGCCAGATCTCGCCCGAGGCAAACCGCCAGAAGGCCACCGTGCAGGTCAAGGTCAAGATCCTGAAACCGGATGCCCTGCTGCGGCCGGACATGAACGCCACCGTGGCTTTTTACTCGGAGGAGAAGGCTGGCGTTGGCGCGGCCGCGCCCAAGCCCGTCATCGTGATACCCGCATCGGCCGTGCACGATGGCGCGGTTTTCGTAGTGCTCGACGGCCACGCGGTGCGGCGCACCGTGACCACCGGCGCCACGTCGACCCAGGGCGTACGCATCGAGCAGGGACTGAACGGAGGCGAGGACTTGATCGCGAACCCACCCGCGGGCCTCAAAGACGGCGACCGCGTTCGACTGAGAAAGGGACAGGCATGAGCGAGATCATTATTCAAACCCGAGGCCTCGACAAGGAATTCGGACACGACGGGCTCCGCGTAGCGGCGCTGAAGGGCGTCAACCTGGCGGTCACCCGCGGCGAGTTCGTCGCGCTCATGGGGCCCTCGGGCTCCGGAAAGTCCACCCTGCTGCACCTGATCGCGGCAATGGACCGGCCCAGCGGCGGCGACATCCAGGTGCTCGGCCAGGATCTGCAGCGCCTCACCGACAGCCAGATCGCGCGCTGGCGCAACGAGCACATCGGGTTTGTGTTCCAGTCCTTCAACCTGATCCCGGTGCTGACGGCGCTCGAGAACGTGGAGCTCCCGCTCAAGCTCACGCGCCTCAAGAAGAAGGAGCGCCTCGACCACGCCATGACCGCGCTCAAACTGGTCGGTCTCGAAGATCGCGTGGATCATCTTCCGCGCCAGCTCTCGGGCGGCCAGGAGCAGCGCGTCGCCATTGCCCGCGCCATCGTCACCGACCCCGATCTGATCCTGGCGGACGAGCCCACCGGCAACCTCGATGCCGCCTCCGCGCAGGAAGTTCTCACGCTGCTCGCGCGCCTGAACCGCGAGTTCAACAAGACCGTCCTGCTGGTGACGCACGATCCCCACGCGGCGCACTTCGCCACCAAGATTCGCTATCTCGAGAAGGCCGCGCTGTTGCCCGAAGGCGTCGTCCCCGCCGACTGGCAAGGCCCCCAGACGGCCCAGGGCTAAGTTGGTGTTACACTCTCAGCGAAATGGTTTCTCCCGGTGCTGCCTGTAAGCTCGTGCCAGCCTTACTCGTGCTTTGGCTGCCCGCGAACGGCCAGGATAAACCCGTGATCCGGGAAGAACGCAGCGTCGTTGTCGACGGTCAGCCGGAAGTCTGGCGTCTGGAGTGGGCCACGCCGCCCCGCAGCGTCTGTGAACCCGAGGGCGACGACTGGTGGACCTGTCCGTGTTCCGGCTTTGCGTTTGGAGAAAGCGGCAAACTCGATCTGGTGCGGCTGCGCCTGGGTCGCGAGGTGGAATGCCTGCCGCTGGCGCCGCTTTTCGAGAACAGCGAAACGCCCGCCGCCGCTGAGGGTCACGCCGGTGACGCTGTCCTGCGGCGTTGGGACATTCGCGAGGGTGACTGGGATTACATGCAACTGGAGGATGGTCGGTCAAGCGCCGTTCCCGGCGTCCGGTCCCGGCCCTTGGCCGCCGCGATGAATTTGGCGGACTACGATCACGATGGCCAGGCCACTGAATTCCTTCTCCAGACGTCGAGCTCTCCTTGCGGGCATCTTTACGGCGTGGTCGTGGGTGTATCTCGCCAAGTGCCGCACCTCCATGCGTTCACGACAGCCGCGCATCCCGATCGGCCTCTGCTCATGGACGTGCGCGCGTGGAAGGCGCTGCTTCACTCCGCGGGCCCGGCGCGAGTGGTGGTCTGGCCCTGCGGCGATCATGCCGTAGACACCGAGACTGAGTTGGAAGTGAGCGCCGCGTCCGGTGCCATTCGCGTCACGAGTCGCGAGTTCCAATGCGACGCGAACGACAAGCGGGGCAAGCTCATTTCCGAAAAGCCTCTAGTGAGCCAACTCCCGTGACCCCTATCGCCACTCTCCGCCCCTCGACTGACGCCGACGTCGCCGCCATCGCCGCGATCTACCCCCACCATGTCCGCACCGGCCTGGCCTCGTTCGAGATCGTCCCGCCTACCGAGGAGGAAATCGCGCGCCGCCGCGCCGAGGTTCTGAAGCGGGGCTTGCCGTTCCTGGTCGCGGAGATTGCGATCACCGTCGTGGGATACGCCTACGCCAGCCCCTACCGCGCTCGTCCCGCTTATCGCGCGACGCTCGAGGACTCCATCTACACCCACCCCGATCACGCGCGGAAGGGCATCGGCCGTCTCCTGCTCCAGGCGTTGATTGCCGGCTGCGAAGCGAAGGGCTACCGGCAAATGATAGCCATCATCGGCGACAGCGGTAACGCCCCCTCCATCGGACTTCATCGCGCCTTCGGATTCGAACACGCCGGCACACTGCATTCGGTCGGCTTCAAATTCGGCCGTTGGGTGGACACTGTTCTGATGCAGCGCCCGCTCGGGCCGGGTGACACCACGCTACCGGAGGGCTCAGCATGACCTGGAAGCGCGCATCCCTGGCCGGCTTTATCACGGCCTCGCTGTGCCTGGTCTGGCTGTTCTACAGAAAAGCCATCATCGGCACCGGGCCAGTTACAATTGGCATCCAGATAGCTGCCGTGGGCCTGATGTTCTGGGCGCGCGTGACATTCGGAAGGCGTAGCTTCCACGCCACCGCCAACCCCACGGAAGGCGGCCTGGTCACGAACGGTCCGTACCGATACCTCCGCCACCCCATTTACGCGGCGGCGCTGTACTTGACGTGGGCCGGCATCGCGGTCCACCTGTCCGTGCCGAACGCGCTCATCGCGCTCATCGCCACCGCCGGGCTCGCCGTTCGGATGCGTGCGGAAGAAACCCTCATCCTGGACAAATACCCGGAATACGCGGACTACGCCCGCCGCACGCGGCGCGTGATGCCGTTCGTGTTCTAGCCGCCCTCTACTTCTCGTGATAGTTCGGATACGGCGGCCGCTTCCCCTTCGCCGGCGGGTTCTTCTCCAACTCATCCAGCACCACCGCGACGGCCTTTTCCAGTTGCGGGTCGTGACCTTCGCGCACCAGCTTGGGATCCTGCTCCACCACGAAGTCCGGCGTGATGCCGTGGTTCTCGACGTCAAAATGCCCGTCCGGATTGTAGATCGCGATATTCGGCGCCATCACGCGGCCACCATCCATTAGTTCCGGAGTCCCGCCGATGCCGACCAGTCCTCCCCAGGTGCGAGTGCCCACCAGTTTCCCCACGTCGAAACGGTGGAAGTACCACGGCATCGCATCTCCGCCGGAGCCCGCGAATTCGTTGGTGATCATCACCTTCGGCCCGAAGATGGCGCCTTGCGGCTGTGCCATCGCGGCCCCGTCGCGAGGAATGGCCATGCTCATCAGCGGCCGCTTGAGATACTCGATGATGTCGGTCGCCAGCTCGCCGCCATGGTTGAAACGTTCATCGATGATCACCGCCTCTTTGCCCACCTGCGCGAAGAAATAGCGGTTGAAGCTGGTGAAGCCGCCGAAGTTAGTGTCCGGCATGTGGACGTAAGCGACCCGGCCGTTGGTCATCTGGTCAACCTTGCGGCGATTGCCCTCGATCCACGCCAGGTGCCGAAGCTGGTGTTCGTTCCCGACCGGCACCACCGTAACCTCGCGCGCCTTCGCCCCCGCAGGATCAGGCCCGACCTTCAACACCACCGACTTACCCGCCGTGCCCTCGAAGTAACTGTAGATGTCGTCCGTCCCCTTTAGCTCACGCCCGTTGACGGCCAGCAGATACTCGCCCACCAACACGTTCACGCCCGGTTGAGTAAGTGGAGCCTTCAGGTCGGGGTTCCAGTTCTCGCCATCGAAGACCCGCGCGAACCGGTAGCGTCCGTTCTCGATCGTGTAGTCGGCGCCCAGCAGGCCGGTCTGAACGCGCTTCACCTCCGGAGTATCGCCGCCGCGAATGAACATGTGGCCCACCGTCATCTCGCCCAACATCTCCTCGAACAGGTAGTTCAGGTCGCGCCGGGATGTAATGTTCTCGAGATACGGCGCATACTTCTTCTCCGCAGCCGCCAGGTCCAGACCGTGATAGCCGGGATCGTAGAAGAAATCGCGCTCGATCCGCCACACCTCGTGATACATCTGGCGCCACTCGGCGCGCGGGTCCACACGCACTTCGATATCGTCCGTCTTGAGCGTCCCCTTCGAACCATCGGGCGGAGGCGGCGGAGGAGCGCCCTCCC
>DATNLV010000109.1:0-2591 GCA_035602665.1 Bryobacteraceae bacterium
GAGTCGTGACAAAGTGTGGGCAAAACGGGGCTGTAGCGGAGTGGAACGCTCGCATTTTCAACACGAGGATGATCGTAGCGCTCTCTAGTCCCTCTTTGCCGATCCAAAGCCCTTATTTCGCAAGTCCCTCTGGAGACCCGCCCCACACGGCTAGGCGCCCAAGGCAGTCTCGGCTGCTTCGACGGTGTCGAAGCTCGGAACCAGGGCGTCGACGCGGGCGACTTCGAACAATGTCAGCACTCGCCGCGTCATGCCCGCCAGCGCGAACCTCCGGCCCTGGCGCTGGCAGGATACATACGCGCCGAGAACTGCTCCCAGGCCCGCCGAATCCATGTAGGGCACGCCGTCGAGGGCGAGGATCAGGCCTGTGTCCCGTTGCTCACGGACGGAGTTTTGGAATTCGAAGAGGGTGGCCAGAGTCAGAGGGCCGTCCAGGTGCATTATCAGGAGGCCGCCGGGTCCCTCTGTGGTCACGATCTGGAGTTGGTCCATTTGCTTCAAGGCTACCTTGCGGGCCAGCCGGGCGCAATGTATATATTGTCCATCGGCTTTGGTATAATTGCCTGAGAGATGAGCGCACTACCGGCGAGACCGCCGCATTCGCGTGTTGCCTGGCCCAAAGCGCTACTCGTGATGGCGCACCCGGACGATGAATATGCCCTGGCCGCCACCACGTATCGGATCACCCGCGAGATGGGCGGAGTGGCTGACCACGTTGTGGTGACCAACGGCCAGGGCGGCTACAGGTACGCCTCGCTGGCGGAGGCCGTGTACGGTGTCGCGATCGCGCGCGAACCGGACGGACATGCGAACCTGCCGGCGATCCGGAAGCAGGAGACTCTGAACGCGGGCCGGATTCTCGGAATCCGCAACCATCACTTCCTCGACCAGACGGATTCGGGTTTTGGAGGGCGATGTGCCGATGCAAGCTGGCGCGATTGGGACGCGGGGCGCATCCGTACGGCCCTGGCCGATTTGCTGGAGCGCGAAGCGTACGACTTCGTCTTCATACTGCTGCCGAGGCAGGACGCGCACGGCCACCACCGGGCGGTAGCCGTGTTCGCCATCGAGGCGGTTGCGGGTCTGGCGGAAGCGCGCCGGCCCGTTGTCCTGGGCGTGGAAGCGGGCCGGACCGGGGAGCAGCCGGATGCCTTCGCGGGCCTGGCCGAGCACCCGGTGACGCGCACGGCATCGCCCGTGCCGGTATTCTGCTTCGACCGGAATACCGGGTTCGGCCACAACGGAGCGTTGAACTACCAGATCATCGCGAACTGGGTCATCGCCGAACACAAGTCACAGGGTCTGTTCCAAACCGATTGCGGCAAGCACGATGCGGAGTGCTTTTGGGCGTTCGCCGTCACTCCTCGAGCTTCGGAGCGGGCGGGCGAACTTGCGGGGCGCGTTTTGCGGCCAGCCGGCAGCATCGAGAATCTCTGCTCGACGCTGTGAGTGGCGAAGGCGATGTCCGCTCCCTGACGGTCGCGGTGCTGTTGCGGCGCGAGGCGGGGCACGCAACAATCGTAAAAGAGTGGATTCTCGCGATCCGGAGGTGCCATTGCCGCTGACAGTGTCCGAACTGGCCGAACGCCTGCTGGCGTCGTATTCCTGCGGGGGCGGGATCAACCATGTGGACTGCAAGAACCTGCCGTCGAAGGCCGCGATCGCCGATATCACCGTCGATCTGTTGAGGCTGCTGTTTCCGGGGTTCTTCGATGAGACGCTGATCCATTCCTCGGAGATCGAAGGCGTGACCATCGCGCTTCTTGAAAGCGTGGCGGGGCGTCTCGAAAACGAGATCCGGAAGAGCCTCGAGTACGCGCCGCCGGAGGGAGTTTCGGACGAGGAGCTTCCGGATCTGGCGCGCACACTCACGCTCGAGTTTCTTGGCAAGCTGCCCCGGGTTCGAGCGCTGCTCGAGACCGACACGGAAGCGGCATACAACGGCGACCCCGCGGCGCTCAGCAAGGACGAGGTGATCGTCGCGTATCCCTTCATCGAAGCGATTGCGGTGCAGCGGCTGGCGCACGAGCTGTATCTCGACAAGATCCCCTTCATCCCGCGCGTCATGACCGAATGGGCGCACTCGCGGACCGGAATGGATCTGCATCCGGGGGCGCGAATCGGCACGCACTTCTTCGTGGATCACTGCACGGGAACCGTGGTGGGAGAGACGACGGTGATCGGCAACCACGTCAAGATGTATCAGGGCGTGGGTCTGGTTGCGAGATCGCTGGCGGCGGGGCAGGCGTTGCGCGGCAAGAAGCGGCATCCTACCATCGAAGACCGGGTGACGATCTATGCCGGCGCCACCATCATGGGGGGCGACACGGTTATTGGAGAAGGCAGCACGATCGGCGCCAGCGTCTTCGTCACCAGCAGCGTTCCGCCGGATTCCCTGGTGGTGCTGGAGGCGGCGAACGTGAAGGTGATCACGAAGAGGTCGCACGGGGAGTACGTGTTGGACTTCCAGATCTGAGGTAGCGGGGTCTGCTCCCTGACGGTCGCGGTTCGGTGCTGTATGGCAGGCGCCTAGATCGTCCAGTCGAGGACGTAGCGGTCCTGGTGCTCGGCCCACTTGCGAACCAGCTCGG
>DATNLV010000117.1:0-9506 GCA_035602665.1 Bryobacteraceae bacterium
GAGGGAGGCGGCGCGGGAGCGGGCGCGTCCCTCGGGGGTGACGGGACCGCGGGATTTGGCGCCGTTGGCGCGGGAGGAATCGATCCGTTTTTGGGTGGACATGGGGGGCTCCTTGGGGCACCTTGTGTTCGGGTGCCCGAGAGGAGGGTAGCGCGGGGTCGGACTTGCCTCGGGGGTCACCCAAAAGCGGCCATAGAGGGTCACCTCAAAACCGGCCAACGATAAACCGCCACCCAGGACGTTAACTCGGACGCGAGGGCGCTACCCTCCGTCGATGTGAGTAACGTCTTGAACGAAGAGAAGAAACAGCAAGTCATCGCGCTGGGACGGCTGGGTTGGTCGCTGCGGCGCATTCAGAAAAACACGGGTGTTCGCCGCGAAACCGTGGCCTCCTATCTGCGCGAGGCTGGGATCGCCGTGCGGCCGCCGGGGGCGTGGGGACGGGCTGCACCGGCAAAACCGGCCAACGAGGTGACCTCCGACTCCCTGCCGCCAAACCCGGCTGTGGAGGTCGTCGCCGATCCACTCGCGGCAAAACCGGCCAATGAGGTGACCCCCGACTTTGGCGCGGAGTCGGCGCGCGAAACGACGCCGGCCCCCAGCCGCAGTCCCACGGCCAGCGCCTGTGAGATCCACCGGGAAGCCATCGAAGTGGGTCTCTCCCGAGGCCGCAACGCCAAGGCGATCTGGCAGGACCTGGTCGACATCCACGGCTTCACCGGCGACTATCAGAGCGTCAAGCGCTTCGTGCGCAACCTGCGCGGCCGGCGACCGCCGGAAGCCCGCGTAGTGATCGAGACGGCCCCCGGCGAAGAGACGCAAGTCGATTACGGCACCGGTCCCATGGTCCGCGATGCCGCCAGTGGCAAGTACCGCCGCGCGCGCCTCTTTGTGCTGACGCTGGGCTACAGTCGCAAGTCGGTTCGCCTGCTGGTGTTCCGATCCAGTTCGCAGATCTGGGCCGAGTTGCACGAGAAGGCCTTCCGCCGGCTGGGCGGTGTGACCCGCGTCGTGGTGCTCGACAATCTCCGCGAAGGCGTGCTCATGCCCGACATCTACGATCCCGCCCTGAACCCCCTGTACCGCGACGTGCTGAAGCACTACGGCACCGTCGCGCTGCCATGCCGCGTGAGAGATCCGGATCGCAAGGGGAAGGTAGAAAGAAGCGTCGGTCATGCCAAGAACACCCCGCTGAAAGGCCTGCGCTTCGAGAGCCTTCCGGAGGCGCAGACCTATCTGGATCACTGGGAAGAGCGCTGGGCCGACACGCGCATTCACGGCACCACCAAGAGGCAGGTCGCGGCCATGTTCGCCGAAGAGCGGCCGGCCTTGCAGCCGCTGCCCATCGAGCCGTTCCGCTACTACCAATACGGCGAGCGCACGGTGCATCTGGACGGTTGCGTAGAGGTCGAGGCGGCTTACTACGGCGCGCCTCCGGGCTGGATCGGCCGGCGCGTCCAGGTGCAGTGGGACGCTCATCGGGTGCGTCTGCTGAATCCCCACACCGGCCAGTTGCTGCGCGAACACCTGCGACAGGCGCGCGGAGGACATCGCATCCAGGACCAGGATCGTCCCAGCAGGACGCCGATCGGCACGCTGGCCCTGCTGTCGCGCGCCGACAAAGCCGGATCGCAGATCGGCGCGCTCTGCCGCGGGATGCACGGCAGAGACGGCGAGACGGCAGTGCGCCGCGTGCAAGGCGTTCTGGGGCTGGTCAAGAAGTACGGCGCCGCGACCGTCGAGGATGCCTGCGCCGCCGCGCTCGAGGTCGGCGTCGGCGAGTACCGCTTCGTGCGCCGCTACATCGAGCGGCACCCCCAACTACCGCTGAGCTTGCGCCAGGTCGATCCGCTGATCCGCCAGCTCACCCTGTACCGCGACTTCATCGAAAACAAAACCAAGGAGAGTGAACTGTGAACGTGGTTGAACTGCAACGTGCTCTACGACAACTCCGACTCGGCGGCATTGCGGCCGTGTTGGAAACCCGGCTGCACCAGGCGCAAGCCGAACCCATGGCGCCCATCGATCTGATCTCGTGTCTGGTCGCCGACGAGCTGAACCGTCGCAGCGAGCGACTGCTCGAGCGGCGCCGCAAACAGGCCGCTTTCCGCGACCCCCACAAGACGCTGGACAACTTCGACTTCGGTTTCAATCCGAAGATGAATCGCAGCCTGGTGTTCGACCTCGCTACGTGCGCCTTCGTCGGCAGGCGGGAAGACGCGCTGTTTCTCGGTCCCGGTGGAACCGGCAAGAGCCACTTGGCGCAAGCCATCGGGCAGGCCGCCATTCAACAGAATTACCGCGTGCTGTATCGCGAGACCCACGTGCTGCTGGACAACCTGGCCGACGCGGTTGCCGACGGCACGCGCAAGGAGTTTATGGAGTCACTCGCCACCGTGCCGCTGCTCATCATCGACGACTTCGGGATGCGCAAGCTGCCGCTCACGGCGGCCGAGGACCTGCTGGAAATCGTAATGCGCCGTTACGAGCGCGCCAGCACGTTGCTCACTTCCAACCGTCCCGTGGAGGACTGGGGAAAGCTGCTGGGCGATGTGGCCGCGGTCACGGCCATGCTCGACCGCATCCTCCATCACGGCCACGTGCTCAAGTGCGGTCCGCGGAGCTGGCGCACCAAAGCGGCCGCCGCCACGGCAGGAGATACCCAATGACTTCGCCAACGGGGGCTTCGCCCCTGCGACCCCTACAGGGAACGCAAAACCTCTCTATGAAGGAAAGACGAAAGCAGCCGACGCCCTCCCGTTGGTCGGGCCAGGCGCATTACGCCTCAGGCCGGGATCGTGAAAAACGCTTGCACGAACTGGCTCCGGCGAGGTAAAACAACTTCATGTCCTGGGCGCGGTCCGTTGGCCGGTTTTGAAGTGACCCCGTATGGCCGGTTTTGAGGTGACCCCCGAGGGTAGGTTGTCCTCTCCTTCTTTTGGTTGAACTCGGGCCGCCGCCCTTGCGAGGCAGCGGCTCTCTATTTATGGTCAACTGCTGAATCGCCACCGTGGTAGACTACGGCGCCATGAAGACGTCAGAGCAGATCGCGGAGCGCATTCACGAATTGCGAGAACAACTCAAGAGGAACGAGCGCGAGCGGAAGAGCTGGTGCGAAGAGAAGGGCATCGGCCATACAACCCTCGGTATCACGCACCGCCGTCGCTGCGAAGGTCAGATCGAAGCCCTTGAGTGGGTTCTTACTTTGGAGTCAGGCACGCAGATTTAGCGCACTACCCAGGAACGCCAGCTCCAAAAGCGCTAGACTGGTTTACGATAGCTGCCATGACGAAGACTCGCCTCGATCGAATCTCGATAGACGATGCCCAGTGCGGCGGGCGTCCGTGTATTCGTGGCATGAGAATCCGGGTCACGGACATCCTTGAATTGCTCGGCGCTGGAGCAAGCTTCGAGGAGATTCTACAGGACTACCCTTATCTCGAGCGAGAGGATATCCTTGCGTCAATCGAGTACGCCGCTCGTCAGACTGACCACTCAGTCCTTTTATCCGCGTGAAATTCCTTGTCGATAATCAGCTCCCTCCCGCGCTAGCCCGTTTCATCTCCGAAGACCTCGGCGTTGAAGCACGGCACGTCGCGGATATCGGGCTGAGAGACGCGGCCGACGCGGACGTCTGGAGTTATGCGACCGAGAACGATTTCGTCCTTATTTCCAAGGATGACGACTTCGTATCTCTGTACTCAAAGACGCCTTCAGCCCGGCTGCTGTGGGTGCGGCTCGGCAATTGCCGCCGAGAGTTCCTGCTGACGGTGTTCAAGAAGCAATGGCCGAGGATACTGGAACGATTCGACCAGGGCGATCGGTTCATCGAACTTCGTTGATTTCGCCCCCCTACTTCCCCAGCAACTTCAGCGGCCACGTTGTGAACCACGGCACATAAGTGATCAGCAGCACGCCGATCAGCAGGATCAAGTAGAACGGCAGCGTGGAGCGGTAAACGCTGGTCATGGTCTGCTTGAACCGCACTGCCGAGAAGCACAGGTTCATCCCCACGGGCGGCGTCAGGTAGCCGAGCTCGCCGTTGGCCAGGAAGATGATGCCGAGCTGCACCGGGTCGATCCCGAAGTTCGCCGCCAGCGGCTTGATCAGCGGCACCACCACGATGATGGCCGAGAACACGTCCATGAACGATCCCTTCAGCAACAGGAAGACGTTCAGCAAAAGCAGGAAGACGTACTTCGAATGGACGTGCGCCTGCACCCACGCGATCAACATCCCCGGCACCTGCGCGTCCACCAGGTAGTTGGTGAACCCCATCGCGACGCCGATCACCAGCAGCACCGCGCCGATCACCACCGAGCACTCCACCGTCACCCTCGGGTAATCGCGCCGCAGCGACAGGCCGCGGTAGATGAACACCTCAGTCAGGATCGAGTAGACTACCGTGATCGCGCCGGCCTCCACCAGGGTGCCGAAGCCGCCGAACAGTCCCACGAGCACAATGGCCGGCAGCGCCAGTTCCCACTTCGCGATCCAGATCGCGCGCCGCGCCTCGGGCCAGGAGAACGTCTCGCGCGCCACGCGGCTCCGCCTCGACTGCCACACGCCGTACGCCGATACCATCGCCACCATCATCAGGCCGGGCAGGAATCCGCCGATGAACATCGAGTCGATCGGCACCTGCGCGTAGATGCCGTAGAGAATCACCGGCACGCTGGGAGGGAACAGCAGGCCCAGCGAGCCCGAGGCATTGATCAGCCCGATTGAGAAGCGCTCGGGATACTTGGCCTTCACCAGCATCGGCAGCAACAGGCCGCCCAGAGAGAGGATCGTCACCCCCGAACCCGCCCAGGTGAACACGGCGCAGGCCACGGCCGTCGTGACCGCGAGTCCGCCCGGCAGCCAGCCGAGCAGCGTGGCGTACACGCGCAGCAGGCGCTGGCTCGCGCCGCCCTCCGCCAGCAGGTAACCGGCGAAGGTGAACAGCGGGATCGAAGGCAGAACCGGCGATGCCACCTGGCGGTACGTCTCGACAGGCACAGCGGCGATGGGCACGCCCTCGTTCCAGAAAAGGACCAGCGCGATGCCGCCCAGCGTCGCGAAGATCGGCAATCCCAGGAGCGCCGCCGCCAGGATCGCGCCGATCAACGGCCACACCAGCGTCCCACCGGCCGGGCCCGTCAACTCGAGCGCCAGCGGAACCAGCAGGCCCGCGGCGGCCAGTGTCCGGAGCCCCATGCGTGGCGCGCCGTTCCAGGCCGCGCGCAGAGCGAGCACCAGGAATCCCACCGGCATGATCGATTCAGCGACCCACTTGCCGATGCCCAGGGCCAGGATCGTTCCGCCCTCGCGCTCCGCAAGGACGAATTGCAGGCTCGCCCAGGCCAGCGCCAGTGCGACCGCCGCGGCAACGGTCGCGGTGAATACGTGCACGCGCGGCAGCCAGCGCGGCGGCAGCAGAGTGTTCGCCGAAAGCGCCAGCAGCCGGTCTGACCGCGCGGCTACGGTCGAGCCGACGAACGCCACCCAAAGCGTCAGGTGCTGGACGAACACGGCCGAGCCGGGAATGGACGGCAGCCTGAACTGGCGCGCGATCAGCTCCAGCACCGGCAGCAGCGACATGGCGGTGAGCAACGTGACGGCCAGGGCGTCCTCGGCCCACGCCAGTCGTGCCGCCAGTGTCTTCACTTCTCCCTCATGTGGGGCAGGACTCCAGTCCTGCAGCGGGTCTCCAGACCCGCCTCCGTGCTGTCAGCCTCCGTCACTTCCCCCCGCCGCGGCTGCGGTATTCGTCGCGCAGCCGCTTCACCTCGTCGAACAGGTCTGCGGGCACTTCGCGGCCGCGTATCTTCGGATAGACGCCTTCGGCCTGTTTGCGCCAGTCGGCCACGGTCGCCGCGTCGGCGTGCACCACGTTCAGTTTGCGCTTCTGCATGGCCACGACGGCGTCGTCGCCCATCTTGCGGATGCCGTCACGCAGGTCCCGCCCCGCATCCTGCGCCGCCTTCAGCATCTGGCCGCGCTGATCGGCGGGCAGCTTGTCCCAGACCGCCTTCGAGACCAGCGTCGCCCCCACCAGCGGCGCCCATTTGACGTCGCACATATTCTTCGCCAGGCCGAAGGACTGGTTGAGAAGCGCGTACAGCGGCGTGGTAGGCACGGCGTCGATCAGCCCCGTCTGGAGTCCGCTTAGAATGTCGGTGGCCGCCAGCGGAACCGGGCGGAAGCCATTGGCCTGGTAGAGATCGATCGCGTCGCTGTCCCCAGCCCACGTGAAGAGCTTCATTTGTTTTAAGTCGTCGAGCCGCGACACCGGTTTGCGGCTGAAGAAATGCACCCAGCCCGCATCGCCCCAGTTCAGCACCAGGAATCCGCGGGCGTCGATCATCTTCTCCAGGCGCGGCGCGATGCGGTCGCGCACGTAGTCCAGTTCCTCATAGGAGGTGAACATCATGGGAATCTGCAGGCACATCACGCCCGGCTCGATGTCCGACATGCCGACGCCCGAGAGCGCCACCGCCTGGATCTGGCCGATGCGCATTTTTTTCACCAGGTCGGGCTCGTCGCCCAGCACTCCGCCGGGGTAAATCCTGAGGTTCACCTTGCCGCCCGAGATGATGCGCCAGCGCTCGCCGATGCGCTGCAGCACCTGGTGCCAGGGCGAGCCATCGGGCGCCAGTGTGCCCATCTTGATCACGGTTTGCGCCGGCGCCAGGACGGCCGCGGCCAGGAGGAAGAACAGAATCTTTTTCATTTGGCAGTGTCGCCTTCGAGGAACAGTTCGTCCGTGCGGCCCAGCAGCCACCGCGCGCGCCGCTGTGCGATCAGTGTGGCCAGGCGCGTCTCGGGCTCGCGGTCGGCGTCGATGGCCAGCGCCTTCTCGAGCAGGGCCTTGAACTCGGCCTGGTTCTGCGCGGGCACCATGGCTTTCTCCGCGTAGCTCACGTAGAGGCTGGCCCGCTTGCCTCCGGAGAGCGCCTCGCTGCGGTCGAACAGCGTCTTCATGCGCGCCTGCTGGTCGGCCGCCTTCACGCCCGCGCGCGCGCTTTCCACGTTGATGAGAAACTCCTCGAGCGCTCCGCCGTTCCAGTCCTGGTTGAGCTCGGAAGCGCGCTTGATCAGCGCCTCGACTTCCGGCAGCTGCGCGATCATTTCCGGGTCGTCCTTCGACGACGAGATCGCCAGGCCGTGCGCCGCCGCGGTCCAGTAGAGCAGCGGAACGTCGCGCTTCTTGACGTGGGCCAGCGCCGCCGCCGGGTCGTCCGCGATGGCGGCCCCAATCCCCGGGTACCCTGCTTCGAGCCCGCGCATCCCGTAGCGGTAGCCGCGCAAGTACAGCCGGCGCGCGCGCGCCCGCAGCGCCGTGCTCCGGTCGAGATTGACGCCGGCCTCTTCGTCCGCCTGCTCCTCGACGTAGGCGTAACCGTACTCCGCGAAGCCGCTCGCCGCGGTGAGCAACAGGCCGCGGTGCTTCGGCGATTCCGCCAGCAGGCTCTCGACAAGCTTCAGGCTGAACGGCAGGGCGCCGCCCACCAACTCCATGTCGTCATCGCTTTCGTATGTCGATCCACCCGAGGCCAGCGCGTCGCCCACCTTGTTGACCGCGAACTTGCGCACCGAGCATCCGCTCGTCGCAAGAATCGCCAGCCCCGCCGACATTACCAGCCATCGAAGACGCATCGCGTAAACAGTCAGGTTAACCCATTCCGCGAAGCACCCGCTTCCGCGGCTCGGAGGGCGGGCTTCAGCGCGCGTGGGGCTTCAGCCCCGCTTTCGTCCAGCGCGCTACGATAGATCCGTGAACCTCCGAATTCCAGCCCTGCTCCTGACGCTTGGCGCCCTGTACGGTCAGGCCGTGCCCGACCCGTGGGACATCGCCGACGTCATTCAGCCCGACCAGCTTGCGGCGCGGGTTACGGGCCCGGCGGCGTCGAAGCCGCCAATCTTCTACGTTGGCTTCGGCATTCTCTATCGCAGCAAGCACATTCCCGGCGCCCAGTTCATCGGGCCGGGGAGCAAACAGGAAGGGCTGCAAGCGTTGCGCGAAGCCGCGCTGAAACACCCGCGCACCGAAGAGATCGTCCTCTACTGCGGCTGCTGTCCATGGGACCATTGCCCCAACCTGCGCCCCGCGTTCATCATGCTGCACGAGTTGGGATTCAAAAAGGTGCGCGTGCTTTCGCTGCCGACGAGTTTCCCCAAGGACTGGGTCGAGAAGGGCTACCCGTTCCAGGCCGGCTTCTGACCGTTCGCCACGAGCAGGAGAAGCGCCGAGAGCAGCAGGATCAGGCCCCCGAACTCGACCAGCGCGCCGCGGTCCGGCTGGCTCGGGTAGTCATTGGTGAAGAGGCGATATCCGGCCCCCATCGCCACCAGAAGCAGCATGGTTTCGCGCGTCAGGAACCACATGAACAAGGTGATGCCCAGGACCACGCCCCGCTGGTGCCGTGTGAGGGCGCTGAAACCTCTCCCGCCATCCAGTTGCCAGACGGGGATCAGATTGAAGAGGTTGATCCAGGCGCCCGCGCGCGCGATGGCGAGCCACAAAGGCGAACCGCTCAGCACGCCGGTAAGCCACGCCACGACCGCGGCGCCAAGGCCCCAGATCGGGCCCGCCAGCCCGATGCGCGCATCCTGGTAGGCGTTGCCGGGCCGCTGTTTCAGCCTCACGAACGCGCCCAGGCCGGGAATGAACATGGGCGACGTCGCCGCGATGCCGAACTTGCGAAGCTCCGCCACGTGGCCCATTTCGTGTACGTAGATCGAGACGACGAATCCCAAGGCGAAGCGCCATCCGTACCAGCTCCAGTACAGGGCCATGGAAGCGAGCATTGACGTGAAGGTACTGAGCTTGGTCAGGCCGAGCAGGAGCAGCTTACCCTTCGCCAGGCCAAACAGGGCGATGGTTTTGAGTTTCCAAAGCACCACTCCTAGCGGCCCCAGGCGCGCGAAGCGCTTACCCCATGCGCTGCTTTGAGCGCCTTGGTCCACGGCAGGCGCGGCTTCCCGTAGCCGTGCCTCGATGGCCTCGATGCGCGCTCCGATGGTGCGATGTTGTACCGTCCCGGCGGGCAGAAGCGACAGCGCCTTGGCCCAGGCGTCGCGTGCCGCGGCCCAATCGCCGGCGCGTTCCGCCACCTTCGCCTGCTCAGACAGCGCCTCGAGCTCCTGGGCGTGCACGAGCCGGTGACAGGAGGGACAGCTCAACGCCGATGGATCCAGAGTCGCGCCGCAGTTCGGGCACATAGACGTCATGCCGGCTCGCCGGGAGAGGCGGCCGAGACCCGGTACGGCCCCAGGATCAGGGGCTCGTCAGGGGCCGTCAGCCGCCAGGCCTGCCGCAGCCCGATTCCGATGATAAACAGATTGATAAGACCTGAAAGAGGGCTCGCCGCAATGGCGAAAAACGGCAGCAGCAGCGAGCCGCCGCCCAATACCAATATCGTGACCGCCAACCTCGCCAGCACCGGAGGTCTCCTCGGAGTGGACGCCACCGGAGCCTGGTAGCCCTGCTCACTGACCTGCACCGTTTTGTGCCTCTTTGC
>DATNLV010000144.1:0-6381 GCA_035602665.1 Bryobacteraceae bacterium
AGAGCGGCGATGGATCGGTGATGTTCTGGGCCCCCACGGGCGTGCCGGCATCGGCCGCGACATCGGCGCCTGTACATGTCTCCGGCCCCGACGCAGGGCCATGGACCGTCACGGTCGATCCGCCCGGCGCAGCCGGATCGCAGGACGACGCCTATGTGTTCTTCCATTACACCCTTTCGTGAGTGCGCCCGGATGTGGGCGGTTCAGGGGGCCTTCCCGGCGTCATGGTCGGGCGACGCTCTGCGCGTCCGCCGGGTGCCCCTGCTGCGAGTCCGCGTCGCGCAGTAGGCGTGCGACTGTTGGACCGCCACAATCGCACTCTGCCGACCCGCAACCTTGACCAAGTTTAAGGCCCACGTCCAGTCCCGACCCAGGGCTGCCCGCGCGACTCCAGCGTGCAATAGCGTGCAAGGCGCGACGGCAGCGCTGGCAGTCATGGCACTCCCGGCAACGAGCAATGTGCAACTTGCAGATTCAAATAGCTCCTTTCGGGTTCGACTCCCACCCGCGCCTCCATTTAGAATCAATAACTTACGGTAGCACGCGTGTTCCCAGCGTGCAATGCTGCTTTATTTTCGCCTCATACTCGCCTATCCGGCTCACCTGTTTTCAACAGCTTAGATATGCGCGGGTGCCAGCTGAACCCTCACTCCCGTGATTGCACGCGCCACCCGCGGAGCTTGGCGAGCGGTGATCACGGGGCAAGGCGAACGGGATTCCGGGGCTAGGCAGCCATTGTCCCCTTGAGTCCGCTGCACGATGCTGGTATGAGCGCAGGAGTCTGGGGGGTTTCTTCGGTTCCGGCTCGACGCTAGATGCTCCATCCCCCATCGATAATGTGGGCCTGACCGGTTGTGAAGGACGACTCGTCCGATGCGAGATAGACCGCAAGCTCTGCGATCTCTGCGGGTGTGCCCAACCGCCCCATCGGTTGACGTTGGATGAACGCTTCGCGCGCTTTCACGACGTCTCCCTGAGCGAGCATCCGTTCGGCCAGAGATGGAGTATCCGTCGTCCCAGGGCAGATTGCGTTGCACCGGATTCCTTTGCCCACAAAATCCGCAGCGATGGCTTTGGTCAACCCAATCACGGCGGCCTTGGTTGTTCCGTACGCAAATCGACTTGGCGCTCCTTTCAGGCTGGACACAATCGAGGACATGTTGATGATGCTGCCCTTTTGTCTCGCGACCATCGCCGGCAAGAACGCCCGGCAGGTCCGATACATCGACGTGACGTTGATGTCGAACGACAGAGCCCAGTCTTCCGGGGTGCAGGCCATGATATCGCCTTGATGCACATAGCCGGCACAGTTGAACAGGATGTCAAGCGCTCCGACTTCCTCCGCCAGGGTCTGGACTGCGGCAGAGCTGCGGACGTCAAGCAGTCGCGCCTTGATGCCGGGATGCTCTGAGGCAAGTGACTCGATCGCAGCCTTGTTGATATCGGTTGCCCAAACCTGCGCCCCTTCGGCCGCGAACCGAAGCGCCGTAGCGCGCCCGATGCCCTGCCCGGCCGCCGTGATCAATGCGGATTTCGCCGCCAATCTCTCTGTCATTGCCATCACCATGTCTAGACCCATCCCGCGTCAATGACGTAGCTCTGGTTGGTGATCGCCGAACTGTCGTCCGAAGCCAGAAACAAGACCAGGCGAGCGACCTCTTCCGGGAGGATCATTCTCTTCAATGCCTGATTGGCCAGGACCTCGGCCTTGTATGCATCGGTAAGCCACAGCCTCTGCTGCCGCTCGGTAAGGATGGCCCCCGGCATGATGCAATTGACACGGATGTTGTCGGCGCCGAGTTCGTGGGAAAGACTGCGGCTGAGCCCCACGATCGCGGCCTTTGAGGTGATGTAGACAACCTGCCTGGTGGAAGGGATCACCCATCCGATCGAACTCATATTGATGATCGAGCCCCGCTGGGCCTTCTGCATCGACGGAATGACGGCTTGCGCCATGAAGAACTGGTGTCTCAGATTCACGGCGATGGCCTGATCCCAATACGTAGGCGTGACTTCGGCAATCGTATGGCGGGTATCGTTGGCAGCGTTGTTTACAAGCACATCGACGGTGCCGAATCTTTGCACGAGGGCTTGCACCGTTTGTTGCACCGCGCCGACATCGGTCAAGTCGCAGTGGTAGTAGACGGGCGCAGTGGCGCCTGCCAAGGTCAGCCTCTCGACGAGTGTCCCCGCTGCGTCATCCTGAATATCCAGGAAGGCTACTTGGGCACTCTGCATAGCGAAGGCCTCTACAATCGCCTCGCCGATGCCACTTGCGCCACCGGTGACGACAATGACACGACCACTAAGACTCGGGTAGGTAGCGAATGCTCCGATTTTGTCCATGACATGGTTTCCTTGTTCTAATGTATCTGAAGCGGTGACACTACCGAACGGAGGAAGAAATGAAGTTACTACGGTTTGGAAATCCCGGCGCCGAGAAGCCGGGAGTGCTCGATTCTGACGGGAGCCTTCGCGATCTCTCCGGCGTCGTCACCGACATCGCAGGTTCGTTACTGCTTCCTGAGTCGCTGGCGAAGCTGCGTCAGCTGAACCTGGCAACGCTGCCGCTTGTTTCAGGCTCACCCCGGCTTGGTCCCTGCGTAGGTTCCGTGGGCAAGTTCATCTGCATCGGCCTTAACTACTCCGATCATGCCGCCGAGTCAGGCATGGCAGTTCCGGTTGAACCCGTCGTGTTTATGAAGGCTACCTCTGCGATCTGCGGCCCAAACGACGACGTCGTGATCCCGCGAAATGCCACGAAGACTGATTGGGAGGTCGAGTTGGGTGTCGTCATCGGGAGCGAAGCGAAGTACGTTAGTGAAGAAGATGCCCTTTCGCATGTTGCAGGATATTGTGTTGTCAACGACCTTTCCGAGCGCGCTTTTCAACTCGAGGGAACCGGGCAATGGGTCAAAGGAAAGAGCGCGGATACGTTTGGCCCAATTGGTCCGTGGCTGGTTACGGCAGAGGAAGTCCCCAATCCACAAGATCTGAACCTTTGGCTCGAGGTCGATGGACACCGGTATCAGAGCGGCTCCACCGGCACGATGGTCTTTGGCGTGGCCTGTCTCATCAGCTACCTGGGCCGCTTTATGAGCCTCCAGCCTGGCGACATCATCTCCACCGGAACGCCCCCGGGAGTAGGGCTCGGACAAAAGCCTCCGGTCTATCTGCGCGAGGGCAACATCATCACCCTCGGCGTTGAGGGGCTGGGTGAACAGCGTCAAAGAGTAGTTCCGTTTGCGGTTCCTAGCTCTCGGGCTTCTCGACTCCCAGTGAGCCCAAGGGATCCGGGATCGAGCGAATCCAGCGTGCAATAGCGTGCAAGGAGCAATGGCGCAGGCGGCAGCCACGGCACTCCTGGCAACGAGCGGTCTGCAAGTTGCAGATTCCAGGAGGTCCTCGCAGGTTCGACTCCCACCCGCGCCTCCATTTAGAATCAGTACCGAGCGCCGAAGAGACCGCCAGCACGCTAAACGAGTCCGATATATAATCGATTCGCTTGGCCCCTGGACATCGTTGGAAGACGCGGCTCGCGCTGCTTGTGGGCGCGGTTCTGCTCTTATGCGTCCTGATGGCCTGGTCGGCGTCGCGGCCGGGCCCCCCCTTGCCGCTCATGATCCGTCTTCTGCCGGCATCGGCCGTAGCCGACGGCTACGGCGAGGTGACGGCCTCGGTGGAAAGGCCCGCAGGGCGCCCGGCGCGCGGGCCGCTCACCTGCCTGATCGTCCGGAACCCGCACGCCGCCTCGATTGCCGGTGTGGCCGAAACCGAAACCGGATGGCGTGTCAAGATCCGCGCGAGCGTTCTCGCGGCTCACATCCTGGTGCGTGCCACGGCGCCCGGTTTCCTGCCGGCCGAGGCGGGCTTCGAAACGGAACTCGAGGCCGACGACAGTGCCGGCGATGGAACGCCGGACTTCTTCCGCCTCGAGGACGAGCGCGATCAGCGGGCCTTCCGCCACTGGTTCACCTTCCTCGCAGAGGCCCAGTATTTCCAGACACCCGCGTCAAGGCCTGCGGAGATCGTCGACTGCGCGGGTCTGATCCGCTATGCGTATCGCGAGGCCCTGCGCCGGCACGATGGCCCGTGGGCGCACGATGCCGGCCTGCCGATCGTGGCAGGTCTGGGCTCGGTGGAGAAATACGAGTCCCCGTACACGCCGCTCGGGGCCGCGGTCTTTCGAGTTCGGCCTGGCCCGTTCCGTCCCGCGGACCTGTCCGACGGCTCGTTCGCGCAGTTCTCCGACGCCCGTACTCTGCTGCGATTCAACACGCATTCCATCGGCCGGAGTCTTGCCCGCGCATTGCCCGGCGACCTGCTCTTTTTCGAGCCTTCGGCCGGCCAGTTCCACAGCATGATATTCCTCGGCCCCAGCCAGATCGACGGCGGGCGCGAATCCTTCGTCGTCTACCACACCGGCCCGGATGGCGCGGACGCCGGTGAGATCCGGCGGCTGACAACCCGCGAGCTGATGAATCATCCCGACCCGCGCTGGCACCCGGTGGAAGGCAACCCCGTCTTCCTGGGCGTCCATCGCTGGAACATTTTGAGAAAGGCCTCCTGATGCGCTCCCTCCCGCGAATCCTTCTCCTGACGGCGCTGGCCGCTCCGGGAATCGGCCAGATGGAAGAAGCACCATTCTTCTCGCTTTCGAGCAACCGGACCTTCGGCGCGAATGGCCAGCCCAGCGTGTCCATGAGCGCATACCGCGTGGATTCCCTGGATTTCCGAATCTACCGCATCAACGACGCCGTCAAGTTCTTCGAGCAGCTCCAGGAGCCGCACCAGTTCGGAGGCAGCGTCCGGCGGCCTACGCGAAAGCCGACGCTGCTCGAACTGCTGCACCACTGGAAGCATGCGCTGCGCACCAGCATCCGCCTGGCGTTGCGCGGCCAATTCACCGAACCGCCCAGCGCCCATTTCGAGGAATTCCTGCCGCGTAAGGCAGCACCCGCGGAGCGCGGAACCCGCTATGCCGAAGCGCCGGTGCTCAACCCGCAGCAACTCGTTCTAACGTTCACGCAGCCGGTTCACAGCACGTACCGCTGGAACTCCGAAACGGTGGATATCGGCGTGAAGGAGAAAGGTCTGTACCTGGTCGAAGCCGCCAGCGGGGACCTGAGGGCCTACACCATCCTGATGGTCTCCGATACCGTGATGATCACCAAGACATCTTCAGAGGGTGCTCTGGCTTTCGTCACGAACCGCGCTACGGGGCAGGCCGTCGCAGGCGCGGAAGTTGCTTTCATCCGGCCCGGAGCCGATACGGTCCGATTGACGACGAACGCCGATGGCATCGCTCAGGCGAAGCTGGAGCCGCTCTCCACGCAGCCGGGCGAGCGCACCAGCGATCTGCGAATCGTGGCGCGCTCCGGGAGTGACATTGCGGCGGTGGCGCCGTGGGGATGGAATACCCGCGAAGAATGGTCCGGCTATCTTTACACCGACCGGCCGGTCTACAGGCCCGGCCACGCGGTGCACTTCAAGGGCATTCTCCGTGTGCGGGCGGCGGTCGGCTACGACGTGCCCGCGGGGAAACCCGTCCAGGTTAAGATTCAGGACCCCGATTCCAAACCGGTTTATCAGAGGACGCTGACCACCAGCGCGAACGGAACCATTCAGGACCAGTTCGATCTCGCGCCCGGCGCGGCCCTTGGCGACTACTACATAGAAGTCAACAGTGGCGGCGAGCAGGGCGAGGGCGAGCAGCAGATGATGGGCAACTTCGCGGTCCAGGAATACAAGAAGCCCGAGTACGAAGTGCGCGTCACGCCTTCGAAGCTGCACGTGATCGAGGGCGATGGGGTGGATGCGGTCATCGATGCCCGCTACTACTTCGGCGAGCCGGTCGCCGGCGCCAAGGTGAAATACACCATCTACCGCAGCCGATACTGGGCGCCGTTCTTCTATGAGCCGGACGAGGAAGAGTCGGCCGAAGAGGGCGAGGGAGACACCGAAGATAACGAGATTGGCGGTGAACAGATCGAACAGACCGAGGGACAGCTCGATCAGGACGGCAAGCCGACCATTCACTTCGACACCAGCATCTCGGACAAACGCTACGACTACAGGTACCGCATCGAAGCCGGCGTGACCGACGAGGGCAAGCGGGAGATCTCGGGCACCGGTTGGGTGATCGCGAGCTATGGCAGTTTCACGGTGAACGCCGAGCCGGACCGTTACATCTACCGTCCGGGCGACAAGGCCAACTTCAAAGTAGAAGCCCGCGACTACGCGAACAATCCAGTGCAGACGGCTGTACACGTCGAGTTGCGTAAGTGGCGCCATGGCGAGAGCGCCGAATCGACGGGGGCCGCGGCGGATGTCACGACTGGCCCCGATGGCACGGCCAACGTCCAACTGGTGATCCCCGAC
>DATNLV010000147.1:0-13296 GCA_035602665.1 Bryobacteraceae bacterium
GCAAACTCATCTCGCCGCCGTAGTAGATGCGCACGGTGGCCCCGATCGCGTCGCGGTTCGATTTCGTGCCGATCAGCCGGAAGCGGATCGAGCGGTTCCCCGAGGACTGGTCGTTTCGATACAAATAGGCCGGGCCGTGATTGGTGGTGATCAGGACGTCCACGTCGCCGTCGCGATCGAAGTCGGCGAAGGCGGCTCCGCGGCTGACCTTAGGCTCGGCGAACGCCGCTCCCGCCTGGCGCGCCACGTCCTCGAAGCCTTTCGGACCGCGGTTGAGGAACAGGTGCGGCGGCATGGCGTACTGCACGCCGGGCTGCACCATGCTGAAATCGTCGATATGCCCGTTCACCACCAGCAGGTCGAGCCGTCCGTCCAGATCCACGTCGAAGAAGAAAGTGCCGAAGCCGAGGCTGCGGCGCGAACGGCGGCCCAATTCGGAGCCGGGCGCCCGGTCCGCGTAAATCCCGCGCTTATTCGGCGTGTAGAGCCCCAGCATCTCGTTGTCGAAGTTAGTAACTACGAGTCCGGTGATGCCCGAGTTGTCGTAATCCGCCGCGTCCACGCCCATCCCGCCGCGCGCTTTTCCGTCTTCGCTGAACGCCACGCCGGCGCGCACCGCCGCGTCTTCGAACTTGCCGTTGCGCAGGTTGTGATACAGCTTGTTGGGCTCGGTGTCGTTGGCGACGAACAGGTCCGGCCAGCCGTCGTTGTCGTAGTCGAACATGGCCACGCCCAGCGACTTCGAGCTGCCGTCGAAAATGCCCGATTGCGCCGTGACGTCCTCGAACGTGCCGTTGCCGCGGTTGTGGAATAGCCAGCAGGTCTCGCCGCGATACGCTTCCGGCGTGCAGTATTGTTTCTGCTTTCCGTCCACGGAGCAGAAGACGTCCAACTGCGTCGACCACTTCACGTAATTGCACACGAACAGATCGAGCAGGCCGTCGCGGTCGTAGTCGAACCACAGCGCGGAGCTGCTGAAGGCCAGGCGTCCGCCCAGGCCGGCCTTCTCCGTCACGTCCACGAAGGTGCCCTTACCCGTGTTGTGGAACAGGCGGCCCTGGCCCACGGCGCTGACATAGAGGTCCGGGAAGCCGTCGTTATCGTAGTCGCCCACGGCCACGCCCATGCCGTACATCTCGATATCGAGCCCCGCCTGCCGCGTCACGTCGGTGAACGTGCCGTCGCGATTGTTGCGGTAGAGCTTCATCGTGGTGCGCTGCTTGCGATGCCCGGGCCAATCCATGCCCTGCACCAGCAGGATGTCCTGCCAGCCGTCGCCGTCGTAGTCGAAAAACGCGCACCCGGAGCCCATGCACTCGGGCAGATACTTGGCTCCGTAGGCTCCGCTGTTGTGGACGAAGCGGACTCCCGCCTGCGAAGTAACATCCTCGAAGCGAAAGCCCAGGTCGTTCTTGCTGTCGGCCAGCGCGCCCGCGGCCACGAGCGCCGGAATGCCTGACAGGAACTGCCGGCGGTTCACGGAGTGACGAGCCCCTTGCGGATGGCGTACACCACCAGCTCGGCCGTGCGGTGCACGCCCAGCGCGTCCATCAGGTTGGCCCGATGCACCGCCACCGTGTTGACGCTGAGGCTGAGGATGCCGGCGATCTCCTTGTTCGAGTTCCCCTCCGCGATCAGCTGCAGGATCTGCTTCTCGCGCGGCGTGAGTTTATCGAACATATCGTCGGGTTCGCGTTCGGCGGAGAGCAGGCCCGGATCGAGCACGCGCTTGCCGGCGGCGGCGTCCTTGATGGCAGCGGGCAGGTCGATGTCCATGGCGTTCTTCAGAATGTAGCCCAGCGCGCCGGCGTCGAACGCATTGTGTACGTAGTTCTCCTGCGAATACATGCTCAGGATGACGATGGCGGTCTTGGGCAGGTGCCGCAGGATCTCGCGCGTCGCCTGGACGCCGTCCATCTCCGGCATAGCCATGTCCATGACGATCACCTGCGGCTTGAGCTGCAGCGCGAGCTGGACACCCTGCTTGCCGTCGCTGGCCTCGCCCACAACGGAAATTTCCGGATCGTCTTCGATCATGCGCCGGAATCCTTTGCGCACCAGCGCGTGGTCGTCCACCAGCAGAACCGTGATTTTGGCGCTCATGCCGCGGTATCCTCCCCGAGCGGAATCTCCAGACGGACGAGCGTTCCCTTGTCGCCCGGCCGCACGAACTCAATTTTCCCATGCAGCAGCTCGGCGCGCTCCCGCATCGCCACCAATCCCGTGCCTTGCCCGGACGTCGCGCCGTTGCGCTCGGGAATGCCCGCGCCGTGGTCTTCCACTTCCAGCTCCAGCCGGTCGGGCGCATAGCGCACGCGCACCCAGGCGGTCTGGACTCCGGCATGCTTCGCCATATTGTTCAGCGCTTCTTGAAGCACGCGGTAGACGTTGATGGCCACGCGGTCGGACACGGCGGGGCTGGTCCCGGTCTTCTCGTATCGCACCGCAATGCCGGTCTGCTTCTGAAATGTCGGTACGTACCAGTCAATGGTCTTCTCGAGGCCGCCATCGTCGAGCACGGGCGGATGCAGTACCTGCGAAAGGCTGCGGATCTTGTCGATGGTGGATTGCGCGATCTCGCGGACCTCCGCCACCTCGGTGCGGAACGGAGAATCCGGCGGCAGGCCGCCCTTCTTCTCCGCGCGGCTCAGCATGGCGCCGATGGCGGTGAGGATCTGGCCGAACTCGTCGTGCAACTCACGGGAGAGGGAATGGAACACCTCTTCCTGCACGGTGATCAGCTTGCGTGCCAGCTCGCTGCGGTGTCCGGAGAGGACGGCCAGGCGATCGAACAGCATCCGGTTCGAGCGAATGGTGTACAGGCTGGTCAGCGAGATCGCCACCAGGACCGCGGCCAGGAACAGGTAGATCTGCCGCTCCACGCGTTGGTAGATGGCCTGGACCAGCGTCGCGGCCTGCTGCTCCATCTCGTTATTCTCAACCAGCGCGCGGGCGACGGCGTTGGTCAGCGCCGACTGCTGGGCCTCGAGCGAGGTGCGGATGAACATGCGCGCCTGCTCGGTGTCGCCGCTCGCGGCCATCGCGAAGAGCTGCTCGACCGAAGTCCAGAACTGGGCCAGCGCGTTCGAGATGTAGTGCCGCCGCGGTCCCCTGGTATCCGGAGCGAGCTCCGATTCGATGCGCAGCGCGTCGTCCAGATCGATGCGGGTGCGCTGGAACTGGCCGCGCCAGGCCTCCATCGGATAGCGTTCGTTGCCGTCCACCATGTCCCGCATCGCCAGGCCGAGGGACTGCAGGTCGTTCTGGATGCGCAGGAGCTGGAGCGAGTCCTTGCGGTTGCGCTCTACGGTGCGCGCCTGGAGATCCTTGAGCATCGCGATCTGCCGCAGGGCGTATAGAGAGAAGACCGCCACTGCGGCCAAGGTGATCGCGAGGCCGATCAACAGCCGGCTGGTCGGCGAGGATAGGGTCTTGGCGCTCATGATTGAACCAGCCTGAACAGGATAGCGCACTCTTCATTCTCTCGCGTGTAACATCTTCCTACTAGTATCTTCTGAGTATTTATAGGTTTAGGAGGTGAATGTTATAATCCGTTGGTAAGGGTTAGTCTCGGATCGGCCAGGGCAGTTCTCACGGCGCGATCCACGGCCGGCAGGAGGAATCGAGCGATGAGGATTTTCGCGGCAGCTCTCGTTGCGGTATCGATCGCTGCCGCCGCTCCGCCCGATATGCCCCGCTTCCGTTGGGAGAACTTCACTACATCGAACAGCCCCCTGCCTGACGACCACGTCTTCAATGTCTGCGTGGACGGCAGCCGCGTCTGGGCGGGCACCGAAGGCGGCCTGGCGCTGTACGAAAACGGCAAGTGGAAGGTCTACAAGCCCGCGGACGGGTTGGCCCATCGCGCGGTGCTCAATGTCGCCGTGGACAGCCGCAGCGGAGAGATCTGGGCCGCGACCATGGCCGGCCTCAGCCGCCTTTCGGCGGGCCGCTTCGACAACTTCACCCAACTGAACAGCGGGCTTCCCAACGACGTGGTCTACGGCGTGACGGTCCAGGGTGACTGGGTGTGGGTGGCGACCGCGGCCGGCGGCGCGCGCTACAACACCAAGACCAACCTGTGGGAGCACTTCAACGAGCGCAACACCCCGATGTACGAAATCTGGACCTACGCGGTGACCGCGGCCGAGGACAAGGTTTACTACGCGGTCTGGGGCGGCGGCATCCTCGAGTACGACGTCAAGACAGCGCGCTGGAAGGATTATAACGACCCCGACGGCGAGACCGAGATGGTGGTTTTGAAGGACCAGGGTTTGATCCACGAGATTACAACCTCGGTGAGTTACCCCGGGAAGGGCGTGTTCTGGGCGGCGACTTACTTCGGCGCCAGCCGCTACGACGGCCGCAACTGGAAGGGTTTTCTGAACAAGGACAGCGGCCTGCCGAGTAACTTCCTGAACCAGGTAAAGGCCGTCGACAACGACCGCGCCTGGTTCTCCACCGACAAAGGCCTGGCCTATTATGACGGCGTGAACTGGTCTGTGTACCGTTCGGCGCTCGACACGCATCTACCCGAGATGACGGTACGCGATGCGGCCGGAACGGTTACGAAGGTGGCGGTGGATTCCGCGCCGTCGCACAACTACATTCTGGGGATGGATTTTCAAGGTGAAGATATCTGGGTGGCCACCGCTCACGGGTTGAGCCACGGGATCCGAATCAAGACGCCGCAGCCGAACTTAGCGGCGAAGCAAAATTAAAGGTCTTTTTTGCCGAGGAGGCACTTATCCATGACGCTCAATGAGATGCTGGAAGAAGCCACCATGGCTCAACACATCGAAAAGAAAGCAATCACCAACTACGAATGCCTCAATGAGGCTTATGCCTACGCCAAGCCGAGCTCCTTTTCGCGCGGCTTGCGGCTCGAGTTCGGCAACATCTGCGTGTTGCTGATCTCCGGGACGGCGAGCATCGACGAGAACGGCGTCACCGTTCACGTCGGCGATTTCCGCGCTCAGTGCCAGCGCACCTACTTCAACATCACCAAGCTGCTGGAGAGCGAAGGCGCCACGTGGAAAGACATCGTGCGCACCACCTGCTACCTGCGCGACATCGACCGCGACTACGACGCCTTCAACGAAGAGCGCACCGTGTTCTACACCGAGCAGGGACTCGACCCGCTTCCGGCCTCCACCGGCATTCAGGCGCACCTGTGCCGGCCCGAACTGCTGGTGGAGATCGAGGCGATCGCGATCTTCCGGAAGGAGTAGTCGCATGAAGCCAGCCGGGTTGTTGTTGGCCCTGGCGCCGGCAGCGCTCCTGTGGGCGCAGGGGCTCGCCGGTCCGTGCTCGTGCGGCGCGAACCCTCCGGGTCCGCCGAAGGACCGCGCTCTCCGGCCCTATGCGGATGCGCCGGATGACATGCAGCCGTACGCCAAGTTCGGCGACAAGGCCGGCGAGCCATATTACGAGTACTACACTCACCTGATCGAATATAACGGGGGGGCGCGCGATGTTCCCACGTTGAAACCTGCCGATGTCGACGAGGTCCGCATCGGCTTTCTGGGCCCCGTCGAAAACCACCCCGAAGAGCCTCTGGGCAGGATGATGCTCTCCGGCGTGCAGCTAGCCATCGACGAAGCCAACGCCGCCGGCGGCTACGGCGGCAAGCCCTTCAAGCTGATGATCCACAATGATCAGGCCGTGTGGGGCGCGTCGTCGAACGAAATCGTCAAGATGGCGTACGACGAGAAGGTGTGGGCCATGCTCGGCTCCATCGGCGCCGATTCCACGCACATCGCGCTGCGCGTGACGCTGAAGGCCGAGGTGCCGATCGTCAACAGCGCGTCCACCGATCCCACCATTCCCGAGACCATCATCCCCTGGTACCTGACCACGATTCAGGACGACCGCGTGCAAGGCTACACGCTGGCGCGCCGCATCTACTCGGACCTGGGCCTGCAGCGCATCGCCCTTCTGCGCGTCAACTCCCGCTACGGCCGCTTCGGCGTGCTGAAGTTCAAGGACGTCTCGCGGCGCATGGGCCACCCGGTTGTGATCGAGCAGAAGTGGATGCCCGGGGACATGGACTTCAAGCGCCAGTTACGCATCATCAACGAGTCGCGCGTCGATGGCATCGTCATCTGGGGCGACGCCAAGGAAGCCGGCACCGCGCTGAAGCAGATGCGCGAGATGGGGATGAAGCAGCGGGCCTTCGGCAGCTTCCGCACCATCGAGCCTGGGCTGATCGAGACCGCCGGCGGCGCCGCGGAAGGCTTCGAGGCCGTATACCCGTACGACCCCACCAGGGACGATCCGGGCTGGGTGGCGTTCAAGCAGCGCTTCGAAAAGAAGTTCGGCAAAGATCCGGAAGCGTTCGCTTCGCTCGGCTACGACACCATGAGCATCCTGCTCCAGGCCATCTGCAAGGGAGGCCTGAATCGCGGCCAGATCCGCGACGCGCTCACCGGCCTGGAGCACTACAAAGGCGTCACCGGCGACATGGTTTTCGACCCCAACTGCAAGAACATCGTGCCGCTGTATCTGGCCACGGTGAAGCAGGGGAAGCTCGAGTATCGCCGCTATCCCATGAAGAAGGAGTACGCGCGCGTGGGCGAGGGCGGAGTCGAATACAACGGCCCGGCGCTTGCGGACGCGCCCTCGGGTCCTCTTCGCATCGGCCTGTTCGGGCCCGGCGCGGACAAGGCGGCCCTCCAACTGGCGAACGTGCTCGAAGCGTACAAGGGCCGCTACGAAGTTGTGCCTGTCACAGCGAATACTCCCTGGGGACAAGGCTCGACCGGGCTGGTGAACCTGATCTACGAGCCCAGCACGATCGGCATGATCTCGACGGACCGCAATACCAGCCACCTGGCCGAGCAGCTTGCCATCAAGAGCTTCGTACCGCTGATTGCGATCTCCGGCGACAAGTCGCTGACCGCGGTCAACATCCCGTGGATCTTCCGGCTGCCCGCCGATGCATCGCTTCCGGACGCGCTGCGGTCGATGATCGACGCGGCGGAAAAGTCCGGCCCCAATCGCGGCCGCCTTCGCGCGGCGCTTGCCTCCAGCGCTCGTTTCGACGCGAAGGGCGACCCGCGGTAGGTAGGGCGGACCCCCTGGTCCGCGCGGGTCCCCCTGGACCCGCCTGCTTGTCAGTGCCACGCCAGGCCGACGGGGGCGTCGGCCGCGGACCAGGGGGTCCGCCCCACGCTCCATGTGTTGAGTTACGATAGTCCTACTCAACTGTATGCAGACGCTCGCAGGCGCCGAGGACGCTCTCTATCAGCATTGGGAAGTCCCCGGCAAGCCCATGGCGGTCTATCTCTCCCGCGCCGCTTCGGGAGCGATTCTCCTCGAAGGAAAACGAGGGCTGAGTCCACGACGCCGGGCCGAGGTGGGAGGCATCCTCCTCGGCAGGGTCACCGTGGAGGAAACGATCACCATCCGGATCGAAGCCTGCCTGCAGATACCGTGCGAACACCTGTTCGGGCCGTCGTACACGCTGTCGGAGGATGAGAAGCAGACGCTGCGCCATGCCGTGATCCGGCACGGTGTGGGCGCTGAGACGGACATCCGCGTGGTGGGGTTCTATCGCACGCACACCCGTCGCGGCATGGCCTTGGATAGCGACGACATGCAGTTGGCGGATTTGTTTCCCGAAGGCGCGGATCTGGCTCTGCTCATAAAGCCGCGCCTCCTGCGGCGGAGCCAGGCGGCGTTGTTCTTCTGGACCGAGCCCACGTCGGCCGCCATCCAGTTCACGCTTTCAGGGCACGGCAGCCGCGACTTCGCCGCCGCGCAGGAAGCCGTCGCGCCGCCCGAGCCGGAGGCCAGGAAACGCCCCGCGGTCTCCCGGAGCCCCCTGTGGGCATCCTGGTGGGTGCAGGGGCCGCTATGGGTTTGCCTGGCTTTCGTGCTCGGCTACGTGACGGCGCAGCAGGCCGCTAAGGTGGTTCCGCGAGCGGCGCCGCCGCCCCGCGATCCCTATGCGATCTCGCTCCTGGTCTTGCAGTACGGAGACAACATTCGCCTGACATGGGATCGCCAGTCAAGGCCGATCGTCCTGGCCGAGCGCGGAAGCCTGACCATCTCGGATGCGGGCCAGAGCCGGACGCTCGATCTCACCCGGGAGCAACTGCGCAACGGTGCCGTGGCCTATCACCGGCTCAGCGAGCACGTCCAACTCCGGCTGGAGGTTTCTCTCCCCAATCGCCGCAGCGTCAGCGAGACCTGGGAAGCGGCGCCGACGGGGCAGTGAGCGGACTAGGCGGTCCGGCGCCGGCGGAGAAGGGCGAGGGCCGCGACCGCGATCCCCAGCAGGCCGAAGGTGGCCGGTTCGGGGACAACATCCAGCACGAGTTGCTCACCCGGCAGGAATTGCCGCCCCACGAAATCGATCTCAAGCACATTGCCGGCAATGGTAATGGTCGGCGTTCCGCCCGGGAGGACGCTGGATGGGTCGACGTGCACGGACGGGAATGTCGCAACCGAGGTGTCGATCAGGTACTCGCCATTGAACGTGCCCGAATAGACGCCCGCGTAATTCGACGTGTTCACGAGGATACGGGTGCCGGAAACGGTGACGTCGAAGTAGGGCTGGAAAGTCACGGTTTGCGGAGCCGCCGTGACCGCGATCGTGCCGATGTCCCAAATGAAGTGGTCGACGTCAGGCCAGTGATACTGCACGTCGACCGAGTTGCCGATAAAGCCAGCCTGGGCCACCCCGGCCAGACCCATCCAGAGCAGAGAAGTGAGCAGGATCTTCTTCATGGCGATGTCCTCATCGCCATTCTGCGCTCGAACGGCTATTTAAGTCAATAGGATCTAGTACGTTCCATATGTACTACACCGAAGCTGCCGAGGACCGGAACAGACGCGCCCGGATCAGGTTCAGGACGTCGTTCGCGAGGAAGGGCTTCCGCAAGATCGGGAAGTCGTATTCCTGGCAGATCGCTTCCTCTTCCGGGGTGAGCTGCGCGCCGGTCATCATGATCACCTGGACGCCGGGCAGCTTCCTCTGCAGCAGCACGCCGAGCTCGACGCCGTTGCCGTCCGGCAACAGGTAGTCGAGCAGAGCGGCATTGGGAGTCTGGTGCGTGAGCACCTCGTTGGCCTCCGCGGCGGATTCCGCCGTGAGCAGGCGCCATCCGGCCTGCGCCATGAGGCGCTCGAGGAACCGCAGCAGGTCGCGGTTGTCGTCCACCAGCAGGACCGTGGGGTGCTGCGGCGCGCGCACCGCGCCCGAGTCCAGCGTGCGGATGATCAGGCTCTCCTTGTCTTCCGCCAGCTCGACGCGGACCCGCGCGCCAGGCTCGATCTGTCCCGAAGCCACCTTGGTGGCCAGCGGCTGGGTCAGGTTCCGGTGTATGGTGCGTTTCAGCTCGCGCGCGCCGTACTCGGGGCTGGTCCCCTTGCGCAGCAGGAACTGGCGGCTCTCAAACGGCACCTCGATGTTGAAGTAGCGGTCGCCCAGGCGCGTGTTGACGTGCCGTTGCAGCTCCGCCATCTGCTGGTCCAGGATGGCCGCCAGCGATTCGTGGTCGAGCGGCTGGTAGGTGATCACGGCGTCGATGCGGTTGACGAATTCCGGCGAGAACTTCTTGCGGACCGAGCCCAGCGCGATGCTCTCGAGCTTGCTAAACATATCCGCCCGATCGGTGCGAGCGACGCCGGCCTGGAAGCCGAACTCGGGGTGCAGCTCTTTCATCATCTCCCGCGCCCCCAGGTTGCTGGTGAGGAAGATGAGGCTGTTCTCGAAGTTGACCGAGGTGTTGTCGCCCAGCCGCAGGTTGGCGCGATCCAGGATTCCCAGCAGCAGGCGCACCATGGATGGCGCGGCCTTCTCGATCTCGTCGAACAGAATGATGGCCAGCGTGCATTTGTCGCTGGTGACGGCGTTCAGCTTCTGCTGTGTGAGCATGGGCTGGGTCTCGCGGTGGCCCAGGTAGCCCGGAGGGGCGCCGATGAGCTTGGCGACCTCGTGCTCCATCTGGTATTCGCCGCAGTCGATCTTGAGGACGTTCTTCTCGCTGCCGTGGAGCACGTCGGCCAGCGCTTCGACGGTCTTGGTCTTGCCGGTGCCGGTCGGCCCCAGCAGCAGGAACACGCCCGCGGGCCTGCCCTCGGGCGAGAGTCCCGCCTGGTACATCTCGACATACGGCACGATGTACTTCATCGCCGCCGGCTGTCCTATCACCTTCTGTGAAAGCAAGGTCACCAGGTCATTCGGCGACTCGACGGCAGGTTTCTTGGCCTTCCCAGCACTCCCCGGAGTTTTCATCTCGGCAGCTTCCCCTTCTGGCCCCATTATATCCGCAGCCATGCAAGCACCGGCCCCTTCCAGAGGCGAAAGTCCGGGCCATCCCAGCCCGGAACTACCCAGAATATTCGGTTAAGAATGAGAGGATTAGGTCGCCAATTCGGGAGCTGGCCCGCCCATCTCCGTAAGGGTTGTGAACGCGTGCCATGCGCTCGTACTCTTCCCCATCCTCAAGCAAGCGGCCGGCCTCGGCGAGAATGCAAGCTTCGTCGGTGCCGACCAGCTTCACGGTTCCCGCCTCAACCGCTTCAGGCCGCTCGGTTTTCTCGCGCAAGACCAGGATCGGTTTGCCCAGTGAGGGTCCCTCTTCCTGAACCCCTCCCGAATCCGTGATCAGCAAGTAGGCGCGCCGCATGAGATCGACGAAGGGCACGTATTCTAGTGGCTCGACAAGAACGATGTTCTTCCGTCCGGACAGGTACTTCTCTACCGGCTCCCGAACGTTGGGGTTCGGGTGCACCGGGTAGACGATCTGGACATCCGGCCGCTCCGCCAGGCGCGCCAGTGCCGAACAGATCCGCACAAAGCCTTCTCCAAAGCTCTCGCGGCGGTGCGCGGTGACGACAATTAATTTCTTTGAAGGATCCAGTTGCGGCCATTCCGGCCCGTGCAGCGTCCCGTCGATCAGCTTGTCCCTCACGTACAGGACCGCGTCGATCCCCGTGTTGCCCGTCACCGCCACGCGCTCCCGCGGAACGCCCTCGGCATATAGATTCGACGCCGCCCATTCGGTCGCAGCGAAGTGCAGCGATGTCACCCGCGTCGCCAGCACCCGGTTCATTTCTTCGGGGAACGGCTGCGTGAGGTCCCAGGTCCGCAGTCCGGCCTCGACGTGGCCAACCGGCACGTGATGATAGAAGCCGGCCAGTGCCCCGCACAGCGTCGTCGTGGTATCCCCCTGAACGAGAACAATATTGGGACGCGCGGATTCGAACACCGGTTCCAGGGCGGCCAGGATCCGCGAGGTGGATTGCGACAGCGTCTGGTTCGGCTGCATGATGTCGAGATCGTAATCGGGCACAACCTCGAAGGCTGCCAGCACTTGATCGAGCAGCGCCCGGTGCTGCGCCGAGACGCATACCTTCACCGAGTATTCAGGTCGGCTGCGAAGATGCCGGACCACGGGACACAGCTTGATTGCTTCCGGTCTGGTGCCGAAAACGAACAGGACGACGCGCGGGCTCTGAGGGGGCAATCTATTTGTTGTAGCACGGCGGGAACTCCGGCCGCTCGCTGCTGATTAGCGCTGAGCGCCGCCGCTGGCGGTTGACATCCCGCCCGCCGAGAGTCAAACTGAGCCGTTAACCCAGATGGCGCCTTGGTTCGACTTTCTACGAATCGAGTCCGATCTTGCGATGACCTTCATCGACTCCGCAAGACTACACCGCAGCCCGGAGCAGTCCGCGATCTCTCTTGGGAATGCGCGCAAGGCACTGGCGGAGATTCGAGGCGGACTGATGAGGCCCTCCCGCCGTCGCTACTTCACCGAAGCCGAGGTATTCTTCCTTGAGCAGCGCTGCGCGCAAATCGAAGCGGCACTGGGAACGTTCTGAGCAGCGACCTGGACGTCAAGCCAGACCTGCAGTATGCCACCGGCGCGGACGGGGCGAACGGGGAAGGCGGGCTACTTGTGCCGGTAGGTGATTCGACCCTTGGTCAAATCATAGGGTGAGAGTTCCAAGGTCACTCGGTCGCCGGCCAGCACGCGGATGCGGTTCCTCCGCAGCTTTCCGGCCAGGTGGGCCAATACGATCCGTTCCTGATCCAACTGCACACTGAACTGTCCAGCGGGAAACTTCTCCACGACCGTTCCGGTCACTTCAATACTGTCTTCCTTGCTCATTGTCCTCCTGGCGATGAATGTAGGGTGTAGCCGGCCCCGCTCGAACCAGGAACGGTCCGGGCAACTCGGCGCCGGTATTCTGTCTGACCTGAAGCTTCAAACGTACTTCGATTATACAGCGGGCCGGAGGGGTCTTCACTCGGATCTTTGTCGCCCTTGTTCTGCGCCGCCAGCACCGTGAGTCGATCGGGTCCCCTGTGCGGAAGCGGTCGGATGAAGCCACTTACGGAACTGAACACGGCGATGTTCACTCCGATCCCCAGCGCCATGGTCAGATCGTCGAATAGCGTCCGCATCGAATCCAGGCTCAGAGTGTACGTCATTCGCAGGCTTCCCAACGCCCGCGCCTTGTACTACTCTGACTGAGGGACGGTAAGGCGTGACATCGCTCAAAGACAAGTCGGTACTGATCACGGGCGCGGGGCGGGGAATTGGAAAGCGGCTGGCGCTAGGCTTCGCGGAAGCGGGTGCGCGCGTGGGCCTGCTGGCGCGCAGCAAGGCGGAACTCGACCTGGCGCACCTCGAAATCGAGCACGCCGGAGGCATTTCGCTCCGCATCCGCGCGGACGTCTGCGACTTCGAGCAGATGGCGGCCGCCGCCGAGCGCATGCGCTCGCATTTCGGAGGCGTGCACGTGCTGGTGGCGGCGGCCGCGGTTCAGGGGCCGATCGGCCCGCTGGCGGAGAATGCTCCCAAGGCCTGGGCCGAGGCCATCGGGACCAATCTGCTCGGCGTCATGCATAGCTGCCGGGCCGTGCTGCCGGGAATGATCGAGCGACGCAGCGGCAAGATTTTGGTGCTCTCGGGCGAGGGCGACATGACGCCGCGGCCCAATTTCTCGGCCTATGCCGCATCGAAGGCCGCCGTGGTCCGGATGGTGGAGACGCTGGCGGAGGAAGTGCGCGACCACAACATCCAGGTGAACTGCATTGCGCCGGGCCTCACCTACAGCCACATGACGGACCAGATCCTGCACGCCGGCGAAGCGCGCGCCGGATGGAAGGCGCACGAAGAAGCGCTGCAGTCGCGCATCACCGGCGGAGTCGCGCCCGACAAGCAGATCCAGCTCGCGCTGTTCCTGGCATCGCCGCGCTCGAATCACATCAGCGGCAAACTGATCCACGTCGCCGACGACTGGAAGCGCCTGGAGAACTCGAACATCAATTCCGAG
>DATNLV010000154.1:0-2305 GCA_035602665.1 Bryobacteraceae bacterium
AGAGCGGAGTGCCCTCCGGCACGGCCCACACATCGCCTTCGAAGCGGAACGACGCCAGCCGCTCGAAGAACTCCGGGGGAGCCCCGGCCAGTTGCGGCACCGAGCGCAGATACTCGATCCCGGCGCCATCGAAGCTGAGGCCATCGAGATACTCCACCGCCTGCGGCAGGCCCGCGGCGACGACGAAGTCGCGGTTTTCGGGAAGGCGCCGGATCGAAAGCTCGAAGGTCGCGGAGCGGGCCGCGAGGCCGGTCTCGAAGTAGCCGGCGGCCATGGTCAACTCGTAGAGGTCGGTCAGCAGACCGTGCATGGCGTACTACTTTTTCGCCACCTTGGCCGGCGCCGCCTCTTTCACCGCGGCGATGGCGTTTTGCAACCCGTCTACCACACTGGCATCGAGTTGATAGATGGTGGGCTCGTTCTCGCGCATGGCGAACCAATCGTTGCCGGTCTTCGAAAGCGACACCTTCTCCACCCGCTTGCCGTCGGCGGAAGTGACGGCCAGGTCGATCGAAGGCGTTCCGAAGCCTTTGTCGGCGAAACTGGCCGCGCTCAGGTCGCGCAGCTTTTCCGCTACCGCCCCCACGGCCACCGCGTCCATCTGCTTGCCGCCCGCCATCCACTTCTCACCGGACCGCTCATAGCTCGCGGATTTGGCGCCGTCGCGCACCTCGATGCGATTGGGTTCGGTCCATCCGAAGTCGAAGAGTTTCTTGCTGCGCAGGTCCTCCACACTCTTGTCGAACGCGCTGCCCACACCGGGCGTGAGTTTGTAGACGCCCTCGACCACGCTGCTGCGGGCGTAGTATTCGTGCTCCTTGTCCTTGCGGATCTGGAGCGACTGTGTGCCGGCGGCATCGGTCACCTTCACGGTTGCCAGCGGGGCGGCGCTCGCGAACGTTGCCGCGGCCTTTTTCAGGTCTTCGTCGCTCAAAGACGTGTCCATCTTGGCGTCCTGCAGCCTGCCGATCAGCTCACCCACCAGGCCTCCATCCGCCCGCATTGGTTTCGGCTTCAGGATCTGCCACTCGTTCTGGTTGTTCTTGCCCAGCTCGAACGCCGGCCCCTTGGCCGCGATCTCGACGCGGCTCAGTTTGCCGATGTCGAAGGTCAGCAGGCGCTTGTCGCGCAGGTCGTTCTCGGTCTTGTCCAAGGTGGTCTTGGCGTAGCTGGCGACGCTGAAGATCCGCGGATCGTCCGCCAGTTTCACGTAGAAGCCGTTGCCGGTGGGCACCTCGTCGCCGATCAGAAGCTGGCGCCTCTTGCCATCCTTCTGAGTGAAGGTGACATCGATCAAGGGCTGCGCGAGGCCGAACACGCCGGGCTCGGTGGTCTTGGGGGCGATCACCCGGTCGGCGTTAAGCGCCGTGAGCGTGCCGAGGAGCGATCCGATCGCATCCTGGTCGCCGTGGAGCGGCCGGGGAGCGGTCAGTTCCCACTGTCCCTTCTTCTCGAGTACCGTCGTCTCTCCACCGGTTCGGCGGATCTCGATCTTCGTAACCGGATTGCTCGCCAGGTCGAGGATCTTCGGCGCGGCGTCGGCGGCGGGCTTGTTCGCCTCAGCCTCCTTGGCTTTGTTCGACCAGTAAACGCCGCCGGCCAAGGCCACCAGCACCGCCAGCGCAATCACCAGACCGCGCATGCGCAGCATCGCCTATCTCCTCTTCCACCACACCATGAATCCGCTCATCACGATGGCGAGCGGCATGATGAGGATGCTCCAGTAGAACACCAGGTTGCTCTGGTTCTTGGTCATCACGAAGGACTGGTCCTCCGGCTCCTTGGGCCGGATCGAAATCAGGTCCTCGTCGGAAGAGAGCCAGTTCATCATGTTGAGGATCAGGTCGCGGTTGCCGATTGAGCGGGCCGGCAACACGCCGTTCGAGGCCCAGTTCGAGCTGCCCACCACAACGAAGCGCCCCTTCGCGTCTGGCGCACCGCCCGTATACGTGCCCGCGACAGCCAGCGTGAACGGGCCCTTCTTGTCCTTCTTCGGATCGAGGCGGACCTCGCCGGTCGCCAGGTTCGTCGTCGCGAGGCTGTCCGCCGAAGTCGCAAACAGTTTCTCCGCGCTCGCCTGTCCGGCGCTCTTGGTGTCGAGAGACCGCGACAGGGGGAACACCGTGGCCATGCCTTTCATCTCGCGCACGATGGGCTGCGACTCATAGTTCACGATCAGCGGCGTTTCGGGACCGAGGCCGAACAGTTGTCCAGCTCCGCTCACATCGAGCACCAGGTCTTTGTCCACCGTCACGCCCCAGTCATCGAGCAGCTTGACCAGCGCCGGGTTCTCGGCAGTGGCCTG
>DATNLV010000156.1:0-2206 GCA_035602665.1 Bryobacteraceae bacterium
CCCCGGCAACCTGGACGTCACCGTACGCTACACCCTGACGGACGCGAACGAGCTGGGAATCGACTATAGCGCCACCACGGATCAGGACACCATCGTCAACCTCACCAATCATTCCTATTTCAACCTGGCCTCGGAGGGCGACAACCAGGGCCACCTGATGCACCTCTTTGCCGACCGTTTCACGCCCGTCGATGCCAACCTCATTTCCTTCGGCGAGTTGCGCAGCGTGGCCGGCACGCCATTTGACTTCCGTCAACCCGTCGCGATCGGAGCGCGGATCGATGAGGACGAGGAGCAGCTGAAGCGAGGCGGCGGCTACGACCACAACTTCGTGCTCAACCGGAGTGGGGAGGGCCTGTCCCCGGTAGCGAAGGTCGCGGACCCGAAAACCGGCCGCGTCCTCGAAGTGTTCACCACCGAGCCGGGCGTGCAGTTCTATTCCGGGAATTTCATCGGCACCCTGAAGGGCAAGGGCGGCAGGATGTACGGGAAGCGCTCGGGGTTCTGCCTCGAGACGCAGCACTATCCCGATTCGCCGAACAAGCCGAGCTTCCCGACCACGGCCCTCAAACCCGGCCAGCGCTACCATACGGCGACGATCCACAAATTCTCGGCGGCCTGAGCCGTCGGATGGTCGGACAATCGGCAGCGGGTCCTCCCTGGGGTAGAGCGCCGAAAGCTCGTTGGCGGCTAACCCGGCCCGCTTATCTTTGGCTGGCCAGTAAAGTCCTGGCCGGAAAAGCGAGTGGCATTGGGCTTCAGTTCCGCCCCACAGAGCGGGGCTGGAGCCCCGCGGGGGCTGAAGCCCGGCCCCCCGTGTCGCATCGGCAGGGCGTCCTAGGTACGTAAGTACTGTACGTACCGGTAGCTTTCCCCCGTGCAAAATGTTACTAGCGGGTGTCAATCCGACAGAGGTCTGTTCTATACTGGGCCGTAATGTAAAGCGGGCATGAGAGTGTTATATTAGCTGACCCGCGTACAGTAGGCATCGCGATGAGACTAGCCACTCAGTTCTGGCAGCCCTCAAAAATTGGGCCCGTCGCGCCGTCGCGCGCGCCGGAGCCGTCCGCGGAAGCGCAGGAAGCGTCGTGGCGGTTCTATATGGACGCTGCGGAAGCCTCGTTCCATCTGCGCCAGGACGACGAGGCGATGCGATACGTCTCGCGCGCCGCTGAGATCGCCGGCGAACTGGGCCGCAACGACCCCTGCCTTGCCGAGAGCCTCAATGCGCTGGCGGTGATGCACTCCAGGGCAGGCAACCAGGCGACGGCGGAAAAACTCCTGCGCAAGGCGGCTACCGTCTATGAGCAGTGCTACGGGCCGACGCACCCGGACCTCGGCACCGTGCTCTACAACCTGGCGGGCGTCGCGAAACTGGAGCACAACTTCGACGCCGCGGCGGGCTGGTGCGAGCGCTCCCTGGCCATAGCCGAAAGCGCCCATGGGCCGAAGCGGCCCGAAGTCGCGCTTGTGCTGGACCTGCTCGGAGAGATCTACCTGGCCCTGAGCCGCCGCCCGGCCGCGCTGTTCGCATTGCGCCGCGCTCTGGCCATCAAGGAAGCCGTTCTGGGCCGGGACGACTGGAGCACCGCCATCACGCTCGGCAGGTTGGGGGAATTCTATCTGACAGGCGGGCGCTACAACGAAGCCGAGCCGCTTCTCCGCCGGGCGCTGGCGATTAAGGCGCGGATTCTGGGGCGGGAGAATCCCACGCTCGCGAAAGACCTCAAGCGGCTGGCGTACGCCTATAGTGCCCAGCACAAGTTCTACGAGGCCGAGCCGCTATTCGCGAATGCGCTCGGCATGCTCAAACACGCGCTGGGCTCCAAGCATCCGGAGATCGTTCCAGCGCTGCGCGACCTGGCGAAGACCTACCGCGAACAGGCGCGCTTCAGCGAGACCAAGCGGCTGCTCGAGGTTTCGATCGCGATTCTGGAGAAGGCGGCCGGACCCAACTACTGCGACACCGAAGTCGCCCTGGAATTCTACTCGGAGATCCTGCGCGTCATGAACCTGGACGCGGAGCGCCGCTCCTAGCGGAGCGGCGCTCCGCAGCTGTCAGCTATCAGCCTCGCCTCCGGCTAACGCCGGATTGAACATCCTGTGACTGGGGGGCCATAGAGGCGGTATCGTGCAAGAGAGCGCGACCGCAGCTATGGCCCTTTCAGCATTCGTGCATGTGCCGCTCTTTCAGCATGGCCCCAGG
>DATNLV010000165.1:0-3317 GCA_035602665.1 Bryobacteraceae bacterium
GTACGGACCAGGCCGGGCAAAGTAGCTTTCCGGAATTCCTGGAGGCTTCGTGGCGCGCGGGCGTGGTCCGTTACGACGTCGATTTCACGGCGCGGACGTCGCCTATTACGGCTGCAATGGGGAGGAATACGTCGAAGCCTATCCCGCCGTCGAGATCGACCGGTAGAACCCTCGCGCCTTACGCCCAGCGCCCGGTTCACGCCTTCAGTTCTCTGCTAAGATCGCGGCGTTTCCACCCCGCTGGCTTCTCCCAGCCTCCGAGCTTGAGCGCAATCTTCCTGCACGAGTCGCGCAATTCATCCGCGACCGCCCGGTCAACCAGCGCCCGGGCGACGACCATTCCGCCTATGGATAGCGCCGTAATGGCCTGCGCCGTGGCGCGGCGCTCGCGGCCCCTCCCGGCCAGGCTCCGTTCCAGGACGCCGACCATCGCCGTGAACACGGTCTCGAACGCTCGTCGCGCGGTCTTGCCGCTACGAGCCACGTCGGTCGGCAGCGCCACCATCGGGCAGGAATTCTCCACGTCGTCGAAGTGCTGGTTCGACAGATAGGCCTGAACAACCTGAGCCCCCGCGTCGGTGGAGGATAGGTCCACATTCACGCCTTCCCAGCAGTTCTCCCAGTCCGGGTCAGTCAGGAAGCATGCCAGCACCTCGACGTAAAGGTCGCTCTTGTTCTTGAAGTAGCTATAAAAAGCGCCATGCGTCAGGCCGGCTCCCGCCATGATCTGTTTGAGGGACACGTTGTCAAAGCCATGGCGATTGAAAAGCCTGCGCGCGCTGTCAACGATTCTCTTCTTGACGGCGTCGCGGTGACCAGCGGGGTAAGGCATGGCGTCTCCGAGAAAGTATTACCTTGAACATATTTTAGCCGGGTGCTCTCATGGTTGGCAGGATGGAGGACGAATGAATCTAATTGCAAGCGGGTCGACCCGACGCCGGCTTCTCAGCCGGGTGGCCATCTCCTTTGGTGGTCTGGCCATGGGCTCACCGAGAATCTGGGCGCAAGCCGCGCAGGAGATTTCTCACTCCGCGGAATCGATTCATCAGGAACCCGTAATCAACGCCCGCCCGAAGCGCGTGTACCTGGCGCTCACCGACGCCACGCAGTTCAACGAGGTCACCAAGATCGCCGGCGCCAAGGACCCGGCCATTTCGCTAGCGGCCGCCCCCACAGTACTCAGTCCCGACGTGGGCGGCGCGTTCTCACTCTTCGGCGGCATCATCCTGGGACGGCAGATTGAACTGGTGCCCAACACCCGCATCGTCCAGGCCTGGCGAGTCCGCTACTGGGATCCAGGCGCGTACTCGATCGTGAACTTCGAGCTCGTCGAGCAAGGCAGCGGAACCAGAATCGTTTTTGATCACACGGGCTTTCCGAAGGGCGACGCGGAAAGCCTCGCGTCGGGATGGAAGGCACATTATTGGGAACCGCTCGCGAAGTTCCTGGCCTGAAGCACGCTGCGGGTGCTCGACGCCCCGCCGCCACACGCCACCGCCAGTCGCCGCCGCACGGCTGCTTCGCTATTCCCTTGATAGCACCCAGAGGTCCCGACGCCGCCTCGCCATGCCTCGAGGCGCCCTTTACGGATTCACTCGATTCGAGTCCCGAAAGGCGCCATGCCAGGTGCCAGGACGGTCTTCGGAAACTCGCCGGAGCCGCAGATCGTAAAGGAACCGAAATCCTTGTACCAATCGCCATCGGGTGCCCATGGGCCAGCCTTGACCCAATCCTGCAATCGGCGGAGATCCTGGAGCGAAATCCGACGCTCCTCTACGCGGGCAAGGATGTGCTCCCAGACAGGCCGCGGAAGACTAGAGAATCGTATCTTCGGCAATGGCGTCGGTCCCGAAAACCGCTCGGATCAGGTCCTTCCCCGCTTCGCCCTTTCGCTGGGGGTCGTCCTCGGACAGGAACCGGCGATAGGTTGCATTGAGGTTCTTGCGTGCCGCCGCTTCCGCCTCCACTCCACGCTGTGCAAGCTCAACCAAGGCACGACTCATCGTGAGGTGTTTCTTCCCTGCCAAACGTTCGACCTCAATTGCCAACTCAGCCGGCATGGTCACGCTCTGCCGAACGGATGGTGCCGACCGGGTACGCGCCCTTGACGCCCTTTTCATACCCTTATGGTAGCAAGTGCACCTACCTGGTGCACTCTGCGCCGAACGCCATCGGCGTCAATCTACGTGGACGTAACCGTCGACGCGTTGATCTGACCGCTCGGCCGCCGTTCCCGATGGACCACGCGCCCCTCGGAAACCTCCTGGCGGACCCGCTCTTCCGGACTGGTCGGTGGCTGCTATGCTACAACTGATAGTTCCCAGGAGGACCCATCCTCAAGGTCTCGGTACTCGCTAGCGGAAGTTCCGGAAACGCGACCCTGGTCTCCACCGGCCGCACGCGCCTGCTCGTCGATTCCGGCCTCAGCCGCCGCGAGCTCCGTCGCCGCATGGCCGTCGTCGGTGAGGAATTCGACCGCATCGACGCCGTCCTCATCTCGCACGAGCACTCCGACCACGTCTCCGGCCTCCCGGTCGTCGCCAAGACCCTGCGGTGTCCCGTCTTCCTGACGAAGCTCGCCGCCGCCGGCATCGATTGGAACGGCTGCGACCCCCGCATCGAGACCTTTCAGGCCGGCGCCCGCATCGTCATCGGCGACCTGGAGATCGACACCTTCACCATCCCCCACGACGCCGCCGATCCCGTGGCCTTCTGCTTCCGCTGCGACGGCCTCAAAGCCGGCCTGGTCACCGACCTGGGCTACATCCCGGACTCCATCCGGTTCCACCTGCGATCGGTCGACCTGCTCCTGCTCGAATCGAACCACGATATCGACATGCTGAAAGTGGGCCCCTACCCCTGGTCCGTCAAGCAGCGCGTGATGAGCCGCATCGGCCACCTCTCGAACGATGCCGTCGCCGACTTCATCCGCCTGGACCTCGACGCCATGGTGCGCACCCTCGTCCTGGGCCACCTGAGCGAGCACAACAACCACCCCGAGATTGCACGGCTCTCCGCCAACCAGGCGCTCGCCGCCCGCGGCCTCCCAACCCGCCTGGTGATTGCCGGCCACCGCGAGCCGACCGAGACCTTTCAACTATGATTCCCCGATACACACGGCCCGACATGGGCCGCATCTGGAGCGACGAGAACAAATTCAGGACCTGGCTCGAGGTGGAGCTGGCGGCCTCGGAGACCCTGGCCGAAATGGGCGAGGTCCCCCCGGAGGCGGCGAGCCTCCTGCGCCAGCACGCCGGATTCTCGGTCGCCCGCATCTTCGAAATCGAGCGCGAGGTCAAGCACGACGTGGTCGCCTT
>DATNLV010000167.1:0-8904 GCA_035602665.1 Bryobacteraceae bacterium
GCGGAGAACATCGTCGCGCGGCAGATGACCCAGACGCTCAATCCAAACCTCGTGCCCGGCACGCAGCCATACCTGACGCGGGTCACCGAAATCATGTCGGGCAATTCGGCGGAGCTGGTCAGCCGCGCACATCAGCTGGTAGGCGCGCCGACCGTCTTCGGAGTCGAGATCGGATTCAACCTGCCGGCGTTCGTGATCGCGCTGGTGATCACGGCGATCCTGGTGATCGGCATCCGGGAAAGCGCGCGCTTCAACGCCACCATCGTGGTGATCAAGGTTTCGGTGGTGCTGTTCGTCATCGCGCTGGGTGTCCGCTACATCAACTTCGGGAACTGGGGACATGGCTGGAGCAGCTTCGCGCCCAACGGCTTTTCCGGCATCGGCGAGGGCGCGGCCTACATCTTTTTCGCCTACATCGGATTCGATGCTGTCTCGACCACCGCGCAGGAAGCCAAGAATCCGCAGCGTGACTTGCCCATCGGCATTATCACTTCGCTGATCGTCTGCACGGTTCTCTACATCCTGGTGGCCGGCGTGCTCACGGGCATGGTGCCGTGGAGGGACGTGAACATCGAGGCACCCATCGCGCGAGCCTTCATGGACCGCGGGCTCACAGGGGCATCGCACATCATCACGCTGGGCGCGCTCGCCGGGCTGACCAGCGTGATGCTGGTGATGCTGCTGGGCCAGACGCGCGTGCTCTACGCCATGGCCAACGACGGGCTGTTGCCCCGGAAGTTCTTCGCCGCGGTCCACCCCAGGTTCCGCACGCCGTGGAAGAACACCATGCTGGTGGGCCTGCTGGCGGCCATCGTCGGCAGCGTGACGCCGATCGACGACATCGGGAAGATGGTGAACATCGGAACGCTGCTCGCCTTCGTGATCGTGTGCATTGCCGTGATGGTGCTACGGCATACGAATCCATCGCAGGCGCGGCCGTTCCGCACGCCCTGGGTTCCCGTTGTGCCGATCCTGGGCATCGTCTTCAACGGGTACATGATGTACAAGCTGGGCTGGGTCAACTGGGCCCGCCTGTTCATCTGGCTGGTCATCGGCCTGGTGGTCTACTTCACCTATAGCCGTCACCACAGCCGGGTCGCCCACCCCGAGCCTACTCAGCCAGCGCCAGCGCAATCCGGTCGATGAGGGCTCGCACGTCCGCGGCCGGCGTGCCGTAGTTGTTGGCGAGGATGGAGAAGGCCAGCGTGCCGCGCGTCGCGGACTGCACGTAACCGGAGAGCGCCGAGGCGTGCGCCAGAGTTCCGGTCTTGGCGTGAATGCGGCGCGCCGCGGGCTGGCCGGCGAAGCGCGTAGCGAGCGTGCCGTCCTGGCCACCCACCGGCAGCAGGGACATCCACGATTCGCGCTCCTTGGACCCGTACATGTGCCGCAGCAGCTTCACGACGGCTTCGGGCGTGACCAGATTCGAGCCGGAGAGACCGGAGCCGTCGGCAAAGCTGTACTCGTCCGGCGCGATGCCCGCGCCTGCCAGGAAGCGGCGCATCCGTTCGAGCCCCTCGGTTCGCGTGCCGTCTCCGTGCTGCTGGCGAGCCACTTCGCGGAGGAACATCTCCGCATAGAGGTTGTGGCTCACCTTGTCCATGATGCGGAGCAGTTCGATGAGGTCCGGCGAAGTGCGGCGGCCGAGAACCACCGCGTCCGGCGGGCCCGCGCGTTCGCTGGGATGTCGGTGCAGCGCCACCGACCTTCCCGCAATCGCGACTCCGCGGCGTTCCAGGGCGTCCTTCAGCGCACAGGCGGCGTAGAGCGCCGGGTCGTCGATGGCAAGGGCGAACTGGGTCTCGCCCACAGGATCCGAATCGAGCGTGCCCCACAGGCGCAACTGGCGCGAGCCCGGCAGGCGCTCGAGGTGCACCTTGTTCTCGAGATGCATGCCGGTGCGGACGCGGTTGTCGACCGCGTAGTAGCCGAGAGGAGGGGCGAAGACGACCGCCGCGCGGTTGCCAGCGGCACGAACGCGCAGCGTGACCAGGTTGTCGTTCACCGCGAGCGCGGTGACCGGCGCGCCGAAGTCCCAGAGCGCATCGTCCTGAGCCCAGCCCTCGGGGTACGGCTCCCACACGTACGCCGTGTCGTCGCCGACGATGTCGCCCTCGATGCGCCGGACGCCGCGCGCGACCACCTGGTCGGCCAGGTCCTCGATGGCCTGCAACGGATCGCCGTTCGCGGAGCCCTTCTGGTAGGGCACGGCACGCGCCGAGAGCGACGGGTCGCCGCCGCCCACCAGGCGCAGGTCGCCGGGCACGCGGCCCGAAGCGTCCGGTGCGCGGTCGCACGTGAAGGTGGTCTCGAAGTGGTACGACGGCCCCAGTTCCGCCAGCGCCAGGGCCGTGGTGAAGAGCTTCGTGTTCGAGGCCGGCGTGAAGAGGCGGCGCTGGTTCAGCGCGACCAGCGTCTTGCCCGTGGCGAGCGACGCTACTTCGACTCCCCAGAACGAGCGCTCCGCCACCGGCGACGAGCGGATCATGCGCTCGATGCGCTGCTCCAGGGGCGTGGGCTTCGGTCCGGTGGCGAGGGCCGCTGCGGTGAGGAGTAAAAGCGCGAACCGCTCAGGCATCGGCGAACTTCGCTTCGGCCCAGAGCAGGATCAGCAGCAGGCACACCATGATGGTTCCGAACAGCGGCAGCAGCATCGCCACGCCGATGCCCCACCAATCCGTGAAGTAGCCGAGGGACCAGGGGGCGAGCAGCGCGCCGGTCAGGGCGAAGGAGAAGATGCCGTTGAAGAAGCCCGGGTGGTAGTAAGGGAAGCGGCTTCCGATTTTCCCTACGACCAGCGGGTACACCGAGGCGAATCCGCCGCCCACCAACAGGACGCCGGTCACCGCGCCGAACATATTGTTGGTGGCCAGCAGAATCGAGCAGCCGAACAGCGCCGCCAGGATGCTCGCCATCAGCAGCTTGCCCCGGCTAATGAGGGGCAGAATGGCGATCGCCACCACGCGCCCCACCAGCAGTGCCAGCCAATAGGCGGCCAGCAGCATCAGTGCGGATTCGGGACTGATCCCCAGGCGCTGGATCAGGAAGAGCGGCAGCCAGCCGGCGATGGCCCACTCGTTTCCGAACTGGAAGAACAGCAGCAGGGCGAACAGGACCGCGGCCAGGCTGCGGAAGTCCGCGAAGGCCTGCCGCATGGTCGGCTCTTGAACCGGCGACGCGTCGGGGAATCGCATGGTGGCGTACATCACCAGGAAGAGGCCCGGCAGGAGCGCGGCGAAGATCAGGATGCTCATGACGCTGTAAACATAGAATGTCCCGGCCAACAGCAGGGCCATGACGACGCAGCCGGCTCCGAACAGGGCGCCCGCCAGATTCACGGTCGCGGCCGTATCATGCCGGTAGAGCGGGGTGATGGCGCGGAAGATGCCGAGATTGAGGAGGCCGGTGCCGCAGCCGAGGACGAAGATGCCGATGTTCCTCCACCAGGGGTTGGTTCCGGGAGGCAGCAGGGCCAGGTACAGCAGAGCCAGGCAGGCCAGGCCGCAGGCCAGCGCCAGAGGAACGGACAAGTTCTTGTTCCGCAGTGACCTGGCGAGAAGCGGAGCGATGACGACCCCCAGGTTCATGGCCAGGAAGTAGTAGCCGACCGTTACGAAGTCGCCACTGATGTGGTGCTCCCAGGCGGGCAGGATCACGCCCAGAAACGAGAACAAGAGGCCGGAGAGAAAGAAGCCCGCCAGGGCCTTGCGCGCGGTGCCGGCCTGGAGCAAATTCGTGGGAGGGGCCGCTGTTGCCATTTGGCGTATCTACTCTTGTACCACCTTTGGGTCAGTCTTTCAAAACTCGTATCGCCCGGGGCGGCGTCTATGGAAAAACGGATTGCAGCCCGGCTAACACCTTATGTTCCCAGCGGTTTCGCTTTGGTAGGAGGATTGCAATCGCAAGTGTGGGGTTAACAGAGGTTTTAATCGCTTTGGGGGAGCTGCCTCACCGGTAGTACTCTCTCCCCACCCCGCGCCGTCGCGGGGTCTTTTCTTTTTCCACCTCCTTGAGTGCTACAATCTCCTTTGGTGTTAGGAACATACGAGCGTTGGATCAATAGCTGGGAGAACCGTCTCGCCAATCGGGATTCGAACCGGGTGGTGCGTCCTTTCGAGTGGGGTTTGGACTGGCTGGGCCTGCCTCCTACCGCTGACCCGGCCGGGGCGATCCGCGACTACGCCGTCAAGGCAGTCGAGGGGTCCGACGCCTTTTTCGCCTGCCGCACGCCCTCGGATTTCCGGCTGGAGGGGACGCATCTCACCTTCACCAGCCCCTTGGAATCGCCCCACCCGGAGAACAACACGGTGCACGCCGAGTTCTTTCCGAGCCCGCGGGCCCGAGGCAGGGCGCTGGTGGTCCTTCCCCAGTGGAACGCGGACGAGAACGGCCACATGGGACTGTGCCGGCTGCTCAACGGCTTCGGACTTTCGGCGCTGCGCATGAGCCTGGCCTACCATGACCGGCGGAAGCCGGCCGAACTCCAGCGCGCGGACTATCACGTGTCGAGCAACGTGGGGCGGACGATCCACGCGGGACAGCAGTCGGTGATCGACGCGCGGGCGTGCCTGGACTGGCTGGAGTCGCAGGGCTACCACCGGCTGGGGATTCTGGGGACGAGCCTGGGGTCCTGCATCGCGTTCATCGCCGCGATGCACGATGCGCGGCTGCGGGTGGCGATCTACAACCACGTCTCCACCTGGTTCGGCGACGTGGTGTGGACGGGAATCTCGACTGGCCACGTGCGGCAGGGTTTCGGCAGTGCGATCACGCAGGACCAGTTGCGGGAGTGCTGGGCGCCCATCAGTCCCGCGAGCTACTTCGACCGGATCGCCGGGAGGGACGTGAAGACGCTGCTGGTGTGGGCGCGCTATGACACGACGTTCCTGCCCGTTTATTCGCGCCAGGTGCTGGAGGCGTTCCACAGCCGCGGGGCTCGCCACCGGGTGTTGACGCTGCCGTGCGCTCATTACACCACCGGGCAGACTCCGTTCAAGTACATTGACGGGTTTGCGATGGCTCGGTTCGCGAGCAAGAATTTGTAGGGGACTCACTTCCAGTCGCATAGCGTTTCGGTGTAGGCGGCGGAGCCGTCGCGGAGCCAGCCGTCGAGCTGGGCCGGTTCCTTCAGTTGCTGGCCGCGGACGCGCGGCACTACGACGAAGCGGCAGTCGAGATCGGGAAGGGCGGTCATGTCGCCCCAGAGCTTTTCAAACTGGGCGACGGGGAAGATGTCTTCCTGTCCCTTGCCCCAGCGCTTGCGGACATCCTTCAGCGTGATGTAAGTGGGCATGCGGGCGGCCAGCGCGCGTACGGCTTGCCCTACCTTTGCCTCGTCGCGCAGATCGGCGCGCGTCAACGAGAACGCGGCGAGCAGCGCGTCGATATCGATCCACATGGTCAGCGAGTTGTAGTAAGAGAGGCGCGATTCGATCTCTTCGCTGGGCAACGCCAGGCCTTCGACCAGGCGCAGGCGGCCATCGACGCGGGCCAGGCCGCCGCCGCGGTCGTCGATGTGGCGCGGCACAACTTCCGTTGTGACCGCGGCGCCGGATTCAAGGTGATGGCCCAGAAGCGCCGGATCGACATCGGCACCGAGCGTGTCGATGTTGTGCACCATGAGGGTGCGCAGGGCGGGCCGCTCCTCGATGAGGCGCGCGAGAACGTCGTTGCGCAGCATGTTCGGCACCTCGTACCAGTGGCCTACGGGATGAAAGCACTGGGACGGCAGGTTGTCCGTATAGTCGCTCGCCTCGCCGGCCTGCTCGGCCCAATTGATAAGGGCGGCGCGGAGGCTCTGCCTCATTTTTTGGGCTTGCTCATCGAGCAACTGCTGGGGCATTTCCTCCCAGGCGAAGCGCAGGTCGCGAACCGTGGGCACGGTGCGGAGGCCGATGGCGCGGCCGGGTGAGAGCAGCAGGAGGCCGGGGTAGCGGTAGTTGTTCTCGGCGCGGAGCCAGTCTTCGATGGGCCCGTGAGTGAGGTAGCTGGTGGTGAGGACGTGGGGCAGGGGAACGCCCGCGACCCAGCCGGTGCGGCGGCTCTTAGCCAGGTGGACCTCGATGAAGCTGCGGTGGCGGCCGCCCATCTTGGTGAACGGGTTCAGGGCCTTGACGACGCCGGCGCCGCGAGTCCAGCGGCTGCCCGCTCCTCCGGCGAGAGAGACCACAGCGACCTGGCCCGCCGACAACGCCTCGAGGCCGAGCGCGCGGTAGCGATCGGGAAGGCCGGCTACGGCATCGCAGACCTCGCCGGGCGCAGCGTCCTCGATCGACGTACTTGGCGGCAAGCGATTCTGCGAGAGACCGATGCGACCGGAGCGCAGGTCAGCCTGGATCTGCTCGTGCTGCGCGCGGTCGAAGCCGTAACGGTCGAGCAGCTCGTGCAGGCTTCCGGCCTGGCTTCCGGCGGCTGAGGCGGAGTGGGGAATCAGGTGATCGAAAAGCTTCTGCACGGAGCCCGAGAGCTCGGGCAGATCGCGGACGGCCTGGCCGAAGCGGTCGAGCTCGGCGCGCCGGGATCGGGGCAGGAGCCGGGGCTCGATGCGCAACAGCGCCGGGACCATCAGCGTGTAGTAGCCCGCGGGCATGAGGCCTTCGGCGCCGCGGAGCAGGGTGGCCTCGGAGCCGCGCTCGTTGATGGCGAAATCGTAGACCACGGGTTCCATGGCGAAGGGCGCGGCACCCTCGAGGCGTTTCTTGGTGGCGCTCATGATCTGCTGGAGGCGGTCCTGCGCGCGGGCCTTTGCTTTTGGATCGAAGATGAAACCCATGCCGCCGCCGGCGGCGCCGCCGAGCATCCAGAATCCCTGGAAGTCCGCTCCGAATTCGGCGCGCGCGCCATCGATGAGCGCTTCGGTGTAGTAGTTGGTGGCGCCGGGGATGATGGTCTGGATCGGTCCCAGGAAGTTGCGCTCGGTGGCGTTGCCGATGCTCTCGACGCGGCCCGCTTTGAGCAGGTCGACGATCTCGTCGAAGATTCCCATGGCCTCGAGACGTGCCTTCCACTCCACCTCGGAGCGCAGCAGATACTTCTCGGTGACCATCTCGAGGATGGGGCCGACGTCCTGCGCCATGCCGCCGTGGACCAGCACCAGGCTGTCCTCGAGGCGCTGGCGCGTTTCGGGAGAAACTTCGTCGCGGGTGAGGACGTGATGGCGCGGGAGCAGGCAGCCCCGGCTGACGCCGAACTCGGGATCGCCCTCGGTGGCTTCGACGCCCTGAATCAGTTTCATGCCCGGCCACAGGCCGCCGGAATCCTGCCAGCCGCCGCCGGAGCCGGCCAGCCATTCGCCGAGGATGGCGCGCGCGGCAACGGTGCGGCGATCGTTCTCGGTGAGCGAGCCGGTGAGGCTGTGGATCTGATCGGTGGCGCGCATCGACGCGGCGATGAGGCACGCGAGCAGGCTGGTGGAGACGGCGAGGCGTGAGCCTTTGGGAATATCGTTGACGCGGCTGACCATCTCGATGCCGTAGCCCTGGCGTCCGGTGAGGCGCGCCAGAAGGTCGGCCAGCGGCTGGTGCGCGCCTTCCATCGCTTGCGGCACCAGGCCCGAGGCGATGGCCGCGGCCTTCAACAGACCCAGGTAGTCGCGGGCGAAATCGAAGACCTCGGCGAAGGTGGTGACGTCGGCGGTGGCTCCGAGATCGACGCTGGTGAGGCGCAGCACGGGCTCGTCGATGACGCGGAAGTAGGCTTCGACGGGGGGCCGCGGATGTCCGGCGCCGGCGCCTCGGACGGCGAGGTCGATGGACACGTTCAGCACCCGCGCGCCTTCGGGGAAATCCATCCCCAGGAAAAAGATGTCGCTCCAGCCGCTGTGGCTTAGGTCCATGCGGACGGGCGTGGCCTCGCGGAGGATGGGGTAGAGCGCGCCATCCGGCACGAGCAGTTCAGGCCTGATCGACAGTGGATAGTCGGCGGGGTGCCCGATGCGAGCCAGCCACTGATTGCCGCGGACGGCGCGCACGCTGCGGCGGACCTGGTTGGCCAGGGTCTGAAAGCCGAGGCCTCGGTAGGCAGCGGCGAGTCCGCTCGAGATGGGCGCGCTGGGACCGCCGGCGGCCTGGGCGCGAAGCAGGATGTCCACCGTTTCCTCGAAGCGGCGCTTCAGGAGCGTCTCGGAGGCGGCGAACGGGATGGGTCCCGCAGGCCTGACGCTGGCCTTGACGGGCAGGTGGAAGCGGTGGATCGCGTAGAGGAAGAACTGGGCACGCACGCGCTCATAGAGGTTGTCGCTCGAGCGGCGGAACTGGTCGAGGGCCTCGCATTCGGCCAGCAGGGCGGCGGCATCGGCGTCGCGGCAGAAGGCCTCCAGAGGGCGGTTGCGGAGTTCCGGGTCGCGGGCCGTGATGATGCTGACGAGTTCGCTCATGCGGCCACCGTTCGCGTCGCCAGCAGCTCTACCAACTGCGCGAGCACCTCGTTCTTGTCGCGCCCTTCGAGCGCCAGGGCCACCTGGGCGGAGAGCAGACCGTATTTCACGCCGAGGTCGTAACGGCGGCCCTCCACCTGGAGAGCGAGGTACTGCTCGCGCGCGGCCAGTTCGGCCAGCGCGGTGGACAACGTGGCGCCGGGGCGCGCCTCGGCGAGTTGCTTCGCGAGGATGTCCATGATGGAGGGCGTCAGGACGTGCATCCCGAAGAAGCACAGGTAGTGTCCGGCGCGCAGGCCGGGGACCAGGACCTGCTGTTCCGCTTCGGTGGGCGTGGGCTTTTCGAGGACGCGCTCGATGCGGTAGAGGTCGGCGCGGCCGGCAACGCGCTGGCCGCCGACGGTTCCATAGTGGGGCAGCAGGCTCTCGCGCGTGGGCTGCACGGCGGAGACGGCACAGGATTCGGCGTGCGCCACCTCGACCAGGCTTTTGGTGCCCGTGCCGCCGGTGTGGACGTGGTCGCCGACCAG
>DATNLV010000168.1:0-4100 GCA_035602665.1 Bryobacteraceae bacterium
CGGAACCGGTCCAGCCCGCTCGAAGTCCCCACCCACAGGCTCCCCTCGCGGTCCTCGAACAGAGACAACACCCGGTTGTCGGTCAGCCCGTCGGCCGAGCCGAACGAAGAAACCCGGTTGTCCGCGATTCGAAAAAGGCCCTGGGACTCCGTCCCGCTCCACAGATTGCCCGCGCGGTCCTCCAGAATCGTGTGCACTTCGTTCCGGATGCTGCCCCGCGCAGCCGCTTCGAACCGCGACCGGCCCCTGTCAATCCGATAAGGGCCATCTCGCGTGCCGACCCACAGCGTCTGGTCAAGGTCTTCGGCCAGGCTATCGGCCCCGAGCGAGAACAGGTTCTTCGGGAAGGGCGTGAGTTTCCCGCCGCTATACCGGAACAGATTGCTCGAGCCGCCGATCCAGATCACGCCCGCCGGGTCTTCGAGAAACGAATCGACCCATCCGGTTCCCGCCTGGAGCAGCCGCGGCCCTCCTCGCCCAAGCAGGTAAATGAAGTCGTCGGAACCTACAAACAGCTCGTGCTCGCGGCTCTCGAACAGCGTCTTGATCTCCCCGTCCGGAAGGGGGGATGGCGGCAGGTAATCGGAGAAGACACCATTCCTCCGAATCACCGTTCTCGACGTCGTGCGGATAATCAGGTCGCCGTCCGCGCCGCGGCATATGGCTTTCACCGGCTCGCTAAGCGGCTCCTTCCCAACCACCGGATCCACCAGGACAAAGCGTACCCCGTCGAACCGCACCAGCCCCGCCGAAGTCCTCAGCCACAGATACCCATCCGGACTCTGCAGAATCTGGTACACCGCCTCTCCAGGAAGACCGTCTTCCGCGGTCCACGTGTTATGCGCGTATTGACCGATGTTCTTGTGCGGCTCGAGACCCAGTGCGGCGCTCACCGGCCACATCCCGGCCAGGAGGATGGCGAGGAAGCTCCCCCGCGGATGAGTGCGCTGTCGTGACATGGGTCGTCGCCTACCCTATCGGCCGCAAAGGGGCCGGGCTTTAACCGGCCTTGTGGCGCAGGCACTCCTGCCCAATGCCACTGGGGCAGGTTGTCAACCTGCGGCGGGTTGGCAACCCGCCTGTAAGCCTCTGCTAACAGGTCGGCCGGGCGCCGGTTCGCAACTGTTCGCAACCGGCGCGCAGGATGCCATCCTGCCCCACGTGGATCAAACCGCCGGCCCACGACTCCGCGAGGCGATACACTGGAAAACTGGCGGCCGGTAGCCGCCCCGGAGGTCGAATGCGACGATACTGCGGTGCCTGGATCTTCTTGACCGCGGGCGCGCTTCTGGCGCAAACCCGCGACTTCTCCGCCTGGCCGGCCGGCACGTCCCCACTCGAGGTCGGCAAACGTGTTGCGGAGCATTTCGTCGGAGGTCCCCACCAGGACCCCAAGCGCATCAGCTACCCCGAGACCTGCACCTGGTATGGCGCGCTGACCTTCGCGCAACTCTCGGGCGACCGCTACCTCTCCGCCCGCCTCGTCGCGCGCTTCGAACCGCTCACCACGCCCGCCGGGGCAAATCTGATCCCGCCGGAGCGCCACGTGGATTCCTCGGTCTTTGGCGCCGTCCCCCTCGAGATCTTCATCGAAGCCAAGGAGCCGAAGTACCTGGCCATGGGCAAAGCCATCGCCGACCGCCAGTGGGAAAACCCCACGCCGGAAGGGTTGACCCCCGAAACCCGCTTCTGGATCGACGACATGTATATGATCACCGCCCTCCAGGTGCAGGCCGCCCGGGCGACGGGCGACCCCATCTACCTGGATCGCGCGGCGCTCGAGATGTCGGCCTACCTGGACAAGCTGCAGCAGCCCAACGGGCTCTTCTACCACGCTCCGGACGCGCCGTTCTTCTGGGGCCGCGGCGACGGCTGGGTGGCCGCGGGAATGGCTGAACTGCTGCGCTCGCTCCCCGCCGACCATCCCCGGCGGGCGCGCATTCTCGATGGCTACCGGAAGATGATGGCGGCGCTACTGGAGTTTCAAGGCAAGGATGGCATGTGGCGCCAGTTGATCGACCACCCGGAGGCCTGGCCCGAAACCTCATCGACGGGCATGTTCGCCTTCGCCATGATCACCGGCGTCAAGAACGGGTGGCTCGATGAGAAGACCTACGCCCCGGCCGCGCGGCGCGCCTGGCTCGCCCTCGTCGGCTACATCGACCAGAACGCCGACGTCACCTCGGTCTGCGAGGGCACCGGCAAGAACAACGACCTGGACTATTACCTGGCCCGCCGTCGCAAGACCGGCGACATGCACGGCCAGGCCCCGGTTCTGTGGTGCGCCTCGGCGCTGCTGCGGTAAGCCCTTCGTCCACCCCGTCAGTTGGCCGGCTGCGACGCCGGGGGCGGGCTGCCGGCTACTTTGAACGGTACTTCGCGAGCGATCGTCCGGCCGCCCTGGCGGATCGTGATGACCGCCGTGTAGTCTCCTTCGGGGAGCTGGGAAAACTGCATGTCCGCGAGGTAGGGGAACTCGCGTGCGTGCTGGCTGGCGGCATTGCGAAGCCCGCCGATTCCTAGCTGTCCACCCCCACTACCACTGTCAGGGGAGGTCTTCCCTTCAAAGGCCCTCTCATGCAAGTTGTTTTTGAACGGCAGCGGCCCCTGGGCCGCCGTCCTCCCATTGGTGATCAACTGTAGGGTCAGTTCCGGCTGGCCGCCGTCGATGTCCGGATAGAGCACGAAGAACAACTGCATGCCGAACTTCCTGCCGGCCGGGAAGACCGGAGCGAGTACCGGCGCCAGGGCGACGCCTTCGAAGCTGATCGTCTGATCGGCCTCGAACGAGTCCGCCGAGTCGTCGAACTTGCGCACGAACATCGCGTCGCTGGCGTTGAGACCCGGCACGCCCGCGCCCGGTACCACCGGATTCTGGAGCGTCGCCGTCTCTTCCGCCCGCAGGTCCTCCACCTTGGCCTCCACCGTATATTCGGAACCGCCCGGGAGGGTAAGCCCGCGCAGAAAGAAGAGGCTGCCCTGGCGCCGCGCTTCGAGCTTCTTTTCCGGTCCGTGAACGCCGATCTCCTTTTCAGCGCTCCAGACCGCGCTCCCGGTCGAGTCACGAACCGTCACTCGAACTCTGGCTAGTGCCGCGTACTTGCCCTTCTCGATGTTGAACTTGAGCGCGCTCAGCGGCGTTTCCACCACCACCATGCCGTGCATCGGCCCTCCGACCGTGTTGGAGTCAAGCCGCGCTCCCTGCGAGCTGCTCCTCCCGGTACCCACTGCGCCGGTGGTGTTGTCCTGGAATCCGCCCGCCGAGCTCGAAGACAGCGATCCGGACATCGACGTGCGTATGAAGCGCGCGTACACCGGAATCGGGGCTTGGGTTTCCAGCGAGACTCCCTGTGCCGCCGCGTCCTGCCAGGCCGCAAGCACGGAGGAAGAAAGGAAGAGGCAGCCGAACATGGCCATGTTGCGAATGTGGGAGTTGATTCTCATGATTTGAGCCTCCAGGGGGACTTCCTTGCCCTTATTGGCGGGGATAAGCGTCAAGAGGTTACTCCGTTTTCTCGTACCGGATCGCCGAACTCGCCCCGAAGCGCTTGTACTCCGTGTAGCGGATGTCCATGCGGGTCCTGAGCGGGCCGGTCCGAAAATCCAGCGTGTCGTCCGCATAGGTGTGGACCGGGAAGCGGAGACCTCCGTCCACCGGCTCCCACCGCGTGGTGAAGCGAGGGAACAGGTTCTCGTTCTTCATGCTGCGGAGGTCCGGCACGGCTTTGCCCATCGTCTGCACGATGGAGAAGTCCTCTTTGCTGGCCCACAGAAGCCCGTCGAACAGCCTCTGGCCCGCCAGGATTTGCCGCGGCCGCACCTGGAGCACCCAGCACTCTACACCGTACACCGTCTCCTCGCCTTTGAAGCGTGTCTCGTATGCCCACAACTGATCGGTCGAAAACAGGAAAGGCTGTACTTGGCGGATGTCCTCGAAGTCCTGCTCGGTGAGCTTCAGGCGGACCAGCCGGTCCAACGGCTTCCCCGCCAACTTCTCGCTGCGCTCTCCGCCGGGGGAAAAGACCACCTCGCGCACTTCGCGGTACTCGCCGGTTTGCGCGCCCGCCGCCGACAACTCCACCACGGTGACGCTCTGGCGA
>DATNLV010000174.1:0-2305 GCA_035602665.1 Bryobacteraceae bacterium
CCTCTTCAGCCCAATCCGCAGGGAAGAGAGACAACAGCACCTGCCAATTTTCGTCGGCTGCATTCTGCATGTCCGCAGAATAAGCCAAACTGCGCCAAAAAGCAATCCTTAAGTTAGCGCTTATGGGCTTCAGCCCCGCTCGTGCCGCGCCCCCTAATGCCCCCGCAAACAGCCGCCGATACTCTGGTATGCGGCAACCATCGCGTCACGCGTGCGCCGCCCTCTTCCGCGTGGCGGAGCGGGCCGGGCTCCACCTGACGCCGCGCCACTACTACACCCCGGTGCCAGATGTGCGCTGGCTGCGGCAGCATGCCGAGCTATGGGAGGGCGCTTCCGCGCTGGCCGGCGTCGCCTGGGATCTCGACGCCCAACTGGATCGCCTGGCTCGCATCTCGGCGCCCTACGTTCACGAGGTCGCCGGGCTGGAATTCTACAATCGGGTAACGTCGGACGCCTGGGGGCCGGGCTACGGTCCCATCGAGTCGCAGGTGTTGCACTGCTTCCTGCGGGCTCAGCGGCCCAGGCGCATCATCGAGATCGGCAGCGGCGTGTCCACGGCCTGCATGCTTCACGGCCTGCCCCAGGCGCAACTCACCTGCATCGAGCCGTTCCCCTCGTCCGCTCTTTGCCGAACGCCGGACGCGCGGCTGCTCGCCCTGCCCTGCCAGGAAGTCCCGCTCGCGGTCTTCGAAGAACTACAGGACGGCGACCTGCTGTTCATCGACTCGAGCCACACCGTGAAGGTCGGCTCGGAGGTGCCTCGCATCTATCTGGAGATCCTGCCCCGCCTGCGGCCCGGCGTCTTCGTCCACGTTCACGACATCTTCCTGCCCTACCTCTACCCGCCGGACATCCTGAGCTGGCCATTCTGGGCGTGGCAGGAGACGGTGCTGCTGGCCGCGCTGCTGACCAACAATCCCAAGCTGGAAGTGCTGTTCTGCCTGTCGGGTTTGCACCACGCGCGGCAGTCCGAGCTAAGCGCCCTGCTGCCCGACTACCGTCCCCGCGCCATGCATGGAGGCCTCTTCGCGGACGGCGCGCCAGGGCATTTCCCGTCGAGCATCTGGCTGCGGACCAAGGACTAGAGCCGGTGGATGGCCTTCACCGCGACCGCAGGATCATGTTCAATGATGCTCAAAAGTACAGCGGCCGGACCTGTGGGCCGTCGCCTGTCCTGTTCCCAGTTTTGAAGCGTCTTCACGCTCACGCCGATCAGCTGTGCGAATTCCGACTGCGAAAGGCTGGTTCGTTCGCGAATGACCCGGACTCCGCGAGGGCGGATGACCCGTGGCGAAGGCTTCTGCCTGCCGCGCAGGATTGCTCCGGCTTCGCGCACGCTGCTTAGTAGTTCGTCAAACATCCGCTTTGTCATTCGCCAAACTCCTCTTCGACCACTCTGGCGAGCCGCGAGACTTGTTTCGGGCTCAGATCCGCCCTGGCGTTCTTCGGATACGCGTAGAGCAGCAGGATGACGTCCTTTCGAACGGCCCAATAGTAAATGACGCGGGCGCCGCCGCTCCTTCCACGCGATCCGACGGCAACGCGAACCTTGCGTATCCCACCGCTTCCTCGGATGAGAGCGCCGATTGCCGGATTCGCAATGAGCCGGGATTGAAATTCGCGATACGGTTCATGACTTAGCAGATCGGTGATCTGCCTCGTGAAAACAGAAGTCTCAATCAGCTCCACTGGATTTCATTATCCGCCAATGGCGGATAGCAGTCAACGGTGGCGGCCTTTGGGTGGCGCGCGGCTCGCCGTCAACAATTGAAAGCTTCCCGAAGCGCCGCGAGCGTCTTCGCCGCGGTCTTCTCCCACGTGAACTCCGCCGCTCGCGGCGGCCCTGCGGCCGCCAGGCGGGTGCGGAGGGAGTCGTCCGACGCCAGCCGCTCGAGCGCCTCGCAAAGCGCCTCTTCGTCGGCGGGCGCGAAGGTCAGCGCCGCGTCGCCAGCCAGGCTCGCCAGCGGCTCGATGGCGGAGCAGGCCGTCGGAATGCCCGCCGCCAGCGCCTCGATGACCGGTAGTCCGAAACCCTCGAACGTCGAAGGATACACGAACGCGAAGGCGTGGCGGAAGAGCTTGTACAGTTCCTCGCGCTCGATCCAGCCGGTGAGTTCGACCGCGTCCGAGCCACCCACCGCGCTCTCGACCGCCTGCGCGTGGAAGCCGCGCACTCCCGTGATCACCAGCCGGAAGCCGGGCCGCTCGCGCCGGAAGCGGAGAAACGCGCGCACCAGCGGCACCAGTCCTTTGTGGGGATGCGAGGTCGAGGCGCACAGGAAATACGGCTCGACGGCCGCGCTCT
>DATNLV010000252.1:0-2488 GCA_035602665.1 Bryobacteraceae bacterium
CTAACCGAGCCAGTCCACCAGATCAGCAACAGGGCCGCGGCGGTGCCAGCCAGGCCCGCGCCCAGCACGATCCGGCCGAGTGTCGAGCGGGGCGCGCCGAGCGCTTCGTCGATGCCATGCACCGGGAAAGGCGTGAAGGCGTCCAGCCTGGAATAGCCGTGCTCGCGCAGGCCGCGAATGGCCGCGAGCAGGCGCTCCGGCGAATCGAATTCCGCGACGGCTCCATAGATCGCCGCGCTCTGTGCGGCGGGCGCCAGTTGACTGGCAGTGCTCATAGCCGTTCTCCTTGGTGTGCGGCGTCCGCCGCGATCATGCCTTTCACTTCCGTCATCGAGATCATGGGCAGGAAGCGCACGAACAGGAGGAAGAGTGTCAGGAACAGTCCGAAGCTCCCCGCCAGGGTCAGTATGTCGACAGCCGTGGGCCGGAAGTAGCCCCAGCTCGAGGGCAGAAAGTCGCGGTGCAGAGAGGTCACGATGATGACGAAGCGCTCGAACCACATGCCGACGTTGATCAGGATCGAGATCACGAACATGGCGGGAATCCACGTCCGCACGCGCTTGAACCAGAACAGTTGCGGGATGAAAACGTTGCAGGAGACCATGGTCCAGTAGGCCCACCAGTAGGGGCCGAAGGCGCGGTTCAGGAACACGAAGCGTTCGTACCGATTGCCGCTGTACCAGGCGATGAAGAACTCGGTGGCGTAGGCGAAGCCCACGATCATGCTGGTCGCCATCATCACCTTGCACATATTCTCCAGGTGCTTCATGGTCACGAATTGCTTCAGGTCGAAGACCTGGCGCGCGATCACCATGAGGGTGACCACCATGGCGAAGCCCGAGAAGATGGCGCCCGCTACGAAGTACGGCGGGAAGATCGTAGTGTGCCAGCCGGGGATCACCGAGACCGCGAAATCGAAGCTGACGATAGTGTGGACGGAGAGCACCAGGGGCGTCGAGATGCCGGCCAGCAACAGGTAGGCCAGCTCGTAGTGTCTCCAGTGGCGGGCCGAGCCGCGCCAGCCCAGGCTCAGGAGGCCGAAAACAATCTTGCGTCCGCGCGTTTTGGCGCGGTCGCGCAGCGTCGCGAGGTCGGGCACCAGGCCGGTGTACCAGAACAGCGCCGACACCGTGGCGTAAGTGCTCACCGCGAAGACGTCCCAGATCAGCGGGCTGCGGAAGTTCTGCCAGATGTGCAGCGCCGGGTTCGGTAAGGGGAACAGCCAGTAGATGGCGCGCCAGGGACGGCCCGTGTGGAACAGCGGGAAGAGGCTGGCGCAGGCTACGGCGAACAGGGTCATCGCCTCGGCGAAGCGGTTGATGGAGGTGCGCCAGCGCTGGCGGAACAGGAAGAGGATGGCCGAGATCAGCGTGCCGGCGTGTCCGATGCCGATCCAGAAAACGAAGTTCGTGATGTCCCAGGCCCAGCCCACCGGCGAGTTATTGCCCCACACGCCGATGCCGGTGAAGGCGAGGTAGGCGAGCATCGCGCCCAGCACCAGGGTCAGGGTGCCGGTGCAGGCGATGGCGATATACCAGGCGCGCGGCATGCGGCCCTCGACGATGCCCGCGACCTTGCGGGTCACATCGGCGTAGGCCGGCTCGCCCAGCACCAGCGCCGGGTTCAGTTCTTGCGAGATGGCGAAATCTGCCATGTTCAGGCCAGCTCCGGATTCGGATTTCGCAGCTTCGCGAGGTAACTCGTTCGCGGCCGCGTGTTCAGCTCGGTCAGGATGGTGTAGTCGCGGTTCTGTTCCTTGAGCTGCGATACACGGCTCGACGGGTCGTTGATGTTACCGAAGACGATGGCGTTGGCGGGACAGGTCTGCTGGCACGCGGTCAGGATTTCCCCGTCGCGCAGCGTGCGCCGCCCTTCGGCCTTGGCCTGAATCTTCTTTTCCTGGATGCGCTGCACGCAGTAAGTGCATTTCTCCATGACGCCGCGCATACGTACCGTGACGTCCGGATTGAACGCCATCTTCTCCACTTCCTGCACGCCCTTGTGGTAATCGAGGAAGTTAAAGCGGCGTACTTTGTAGGGACAGTTATTGGCGCAGTAACGTGTGCCGACGCAGCGGTTGTAGGCCATGTCGTTGAGGCCTTCCGGGCTATGGTTCGTTGCCGCCACCGGACACACGGACTCGCAAGGTGCGTTCTCGCATTGCTGGCAGGCAACCGGCTGCGTGACGGCCTGCGGGTCCTCTTCCGGGCCGCCGTAGTAGCGGTCCAGGCGGATCCAGTGCATCTCGCGCCCGCGCATCACCTGCTCTTTCCCCACGATGGGAATGTTGTTCTCGGCCTGGCAGGCCAGCACGCAGGCGTTGCAGCCGATGCACGAGTTGAGGTCGATGGCCATGCCCCAGGCGTGCCCTTCATACTTCCATTCGGGATACAGCGACAGCTCTTTCGGCGGAGTCTCCGCACCTTCGTGCGGTGACTCGGGATTCTTCCGGAAATCCGCCAGGTCGGCGCGGTGGATGATGTGGCGG
>DATNLV010000274.1:0-6059 GCA_035602665.1 Bryobacteraceae bacterium
TTCGGCGGCCCAGGCGGCGAGAGCGGCATCCGGCACATCTACCGGTACGCCTTGCGGTCCAAGGTCGAGACCAAGGTCATCGAGATGCCGGCCAACGGCGGCAACGGCCACTCCGCCGCCGCGGCCGAAGCGCAAGCCCAGCCGCAACGCGAGACCGTCCTGAATGTGGCGGTGGCGCCCCTGGTTTCGAAGGACCTGGAGCGGATCGGCCGGCTCATCATCTTCGACGACGTCACCGAGCGCGATGAACTGGAGCGCCGGCTGGTGCAGGCCGACAAGCTCAGCTCGGTGGGCCTGCTGGCGGCCGGAGTGGCGCACGAAGTGAACACGCCGCTGGCCGTGATCTCCACCTACGCCCAGATGCTGGCCAAGCAGGTTTCGGGCGACGACCAGAAGTCCCGCCTGCTCGAGAAGATCGCCAAGCAGACCTTCCGGGCCAGCGAGATCGTCAACTCGCTGCTGAACTTCTCCCGTACCTCGCCCACGGCCTTCGACGAGCTGGACCTGAATCGCGTGGTTCACGAGAGCCTCACGCTGATCCAGCACCAGATGGAGAAGGCGGGCCTCAAGGTACAATTGGATCTGGAAGAGCAACTGCCGGTCATCAAGGGCAATTCCGGCAAGTTGCAGCAGGTTTTCTTGAATCTCTTCTTGAATGCTCGGGACGCGATGGGGCCGGGCGGCACCCTGTCGGTGCGGACCTTCCAGCGCGGGGAAACCGTGGGCGTCGACGTGAGCGATACGGGACACGGCATCGAAGTACAGAACCTGACCCGGATCTTCGATCCTTTCTTCACCACCAAGGGAGCCCGCAAAGGGACGGGGCTCGGACTATCGGTGAGCTACGGCATTGTGCGCGAGCACAGCGGTGTGATCGAAGTCGAGAGCCAGCCCGGAGAAGGCACGCGATTCCATCTGGAGTTCCCGGCGGCGAGGAAAGCGGTTCATGCCTGAACCCGAACTGGCCGAGCAGGTCACCGGCACGGCGGTCGAAGGCCGGATCCTGGTAATCGACGACGAAGAGGACATCCGCGAAACCCTGGAGGCTCTCCTCACCCTGGAAGGGTATGCGGTGGACCTGGCTCCCAACGGCGCCGAGGGCCTTCGCAGGCTGGAATCCCGCGAGTACGACCTGGTCCTGCTCGACCTGATGATGCCGGACCGCTCCGGCATGGACGTGCTGCGCGACATCCGCGAGCGCGACCGCCAGATTCCGGTCTTCATGGTGACCGCCTTCGGCTCCATCGACGCGGCTGTCGAAGCCCTGAAGTGCGGCGCCGACGATTTCATCCAGAAGCCCTGGAAGAACGAACAACTGCTGGTCGAGATTGCCCAGGTCATCGGCAAGCGGCGCCTGGAGACCGAGAACCTGCAGCTCAAGCGCGCCCTCAAGCAGCGCTACAGTTTCCCCAACATCGTGGGCCGCAGCGACCGCATGCAGCGCATTCTGGACCTGGTGACGCAGGTGGCGGCCAGCCGCTCCACCATCATGATCACCGGCGAGACCGGGACCGGCAAGGAACTCATCGCCAAGGCGATTCACGCCAACTCGCAGCGCGCCGAGCAGATGTTCATCGCCGTCAACAGCGGCTCGCTGCCGCCGGAGCTGCTCGAATCCACGCTGTTCGGACACGTCAAGGGTTCTTTCACCGGCGCCATCGCCTCGCGCAAGGGCTACTTTGAGATCGCCAACAAGGGCACCATCTTCTTCGATGAGGTCGGCACGATCGGGGTCGAGACGCAGGCCAAGCTGCTGCGCGTGATCCAGGAACGCGAGTTCATGCCGCTCGGCTCGGCCGACGTGATGCGCGTGGACGTGCGGATTCTGGCGGCCACGAACGCGGACCTGAAGAAACTGGTCGAGGAGGGGAAGTTCCGCGAGGACCTTTACTACCGCCTCAACGTGATCAACATCGCGCTGCCGGCCCTGCGCGAGCGCAAAGAGGACATCCCGCTTCTGGTCGAGCACTTCTTCAACCGCTACTGCCAGGAAGACGAGAAGTGGCTGGACTCGAACGGCCGGTCGATGCTGCGCTTCGAGCCCGAGGCGATGCAGATCCTGATCGATCACAACTGGCCCGGCAACGTACGCGAGTTGGAGAACGTGGTCCAGCGCGCGGTAGTGCTGGCCTCGAAGCCCACCGTGGCCGCCGACGCGCTGCCGGAAGACCTGTTGCGTGCGGGTGGAGTGCGCATCCGGCGCGACGACGAAAGCGGCGGCTTGCCCCAGGACGCCTCGCTATTCGAGATCGTAGCCGAGTACGAGCGCCGCGTCATCATGGAACGTCTGGAGTCCTGCAACTGGAGCCAGACCGAAACCGCCGAAAACCTCCATGTCCCCCTCTCGACCCTCAATCAGAAAATCAAGCGCCTGAATATCGAAGTGCGCCGCAAAGGCGACCCCGGCAAAGATAAGAATCTTGGCCACGAATGAACACGAATGGACACGAATAGGGCCGAACGCCGGCTCAGCCGTAGACGATGCGCTTCCATTCGACTTTGGGCTTCTGGAAGTTAATAAGCAGAGCCAGCCTGAGGCCTGAGGCTTTCAGGTAGTTGATGCACTTGGCCAGGTGTTCGTTCGAAAAGCTGTCCACGCACTTGAGTTCGACCACCACCTGGTCTTCAACCACGAGGTCGGCGAGGTAGGTACCCACCGCCTGTCCCTTGTAGTTCACCTCGAATGAGACTTGAGGCCTGACCCGCAGTCCGCGTAGCTCCAGTTCCCGAACCAGAGCCCGCTCGTAAACCTTCTCTAAGAATCCGGCGCCCAGTACGTTGGAGACCTCGTAAGCCGCCCCAATGATGCGTTCAACCGTTCCGTCTTCCCATTCGTGTCCATTCGTGTTCATTCGTGGCCCAAAGCCTTTGTCTTTTCCGTGACGCCGAATTCTCACGAGGTCACGCGATACGGTTATAATTCCCTCGATGCTCCTCGAGTTGGTTGTCGAGAACTACGCCGTCATCGAGCGCGTGCATGTACGGTTCGAGCCCGGCCTGAATCTATTGACTGGCGAGACGGGCAGCGGCAAATCCATCGTGGTGGACGCTCTTGGCCTGCTCTTCGGCGGCCGAGCCTCGCAAGAATCTGTACGCACCGGAGCCACGCGCGCCCGCATCTCCGGGGTTTTCGAGGTCCCGCGCGAGGCCGCCTTCACGCGCCTGCTTGAATCCGCGGGCATCGAAGCCGAGGACGGCGAGCTGATCCTCGAGCGCGAGATTTCGGCCGAAGGCAAGTCGCGCGCTTTCGCGGGCAGCCGCCCCATCACGGTGGGCCTGCTCCGCGATCTGGCGCCCTACTTGGGCGACATCCACGGCCAGCATGAACAGCAGATGCTGTTTGCCGCCGGCGCCCAGCTCGCCATGCTCGACGCTTTCGCCGGCTCGGCCGACACCGCCGCCCGGGTCGCCGCGACCTTCGAGGACTGGCGGAGAGTCACCCGCGAGCTCGAAGATCTGGAGCGCACCGAGCAGGAGAAGTTGCGCCTGCTCGACCTGTGGAACTTCCAGCGCCGCGAGATCGAAAGCGTCGCCCCGAAGCCTGGCGAAGACGCCTCGCTCGAGCAGGAGCGGCGCGTTCTCCAGAACACGGCGCGCCTCGAGGAGGCCGCCAACACCGTCTACACCGCCCTCTACGATGCCCCCGAATCCGCCCTGGCGCAGATCCGGCTGGCGGTGCGGCGCCTCGAAGACCTGCTGCGCATCGACCCGCGCCTCGAAGCCGCGCGCGAAGGACTGGCCGGCGCCGTCATCGCCATCGAGGAGGCGTCCTACGCCGTCCGCGATTATCTCTCGCACCTGGAGGCCAATCCCGCGCGCCTGGAAGAGATCGAGTCCCGCCTGGCCTCGCTCGAGCGCCTCCACCGCAAGTATGGCGCCACGGCGGAGGAGGTCCTCGCGTTCCTCGCCCAGGTGCGCGGCGAAATCGAATCCGTCGAGACCGCCGGCGAGCGGAAGGCCGAGCTCGAGCGCGAGCGCAAGCGCCTGGCAGCCGCGTTCGAAGAGGTGGCCGGCGCGCTCTCCCAACGCCGCAAGGATGCCGCGCGCAAACTCGAAAAGCGTATGGAGACCGAGCTCGCCAGCCTGGCCATGGAGCGCACCACCTTCCAGGTGGCCATCCGCCCCGCCGCCGCCTGGGCCGAGACCGGCGTCGACGCCGTGCAGTTCCTGGTATCGCCCAACGTAGGAGAGGAGCCGCGCCCGCTCGAAAAGGTGGCCTCCGGCGGCGAGGTCTCCCGAATCGCGCTGGCGCTGAAGACCTGCGTCGCCTCCGCCGCGCGCCGCACCGAGCGCATCCATCCCACGTTAGTCTTCGACGAGGTGGATGCCGGCGTCGGTGGGCGCGCCGCCGAAACCGTGGGCCGCCGCCTGAAGCAATTGGCGGCGTCAAGCCAGGTCCTGTGCGTCACTCACCTGCCGCAGATCGCCGGCTTCGCCGACCACCACTTCTACGTCGAGAAGAAGGAAGCCGGCGGCCGCACCGTCGCCGAGATCGAGCAGTTGGACGGCGACGCGCGCACCCGCGAAATCGGCCGCATGCTCTCCGGCGAGCGCCTCACCCGCGAGGCCCTCAAACAAGCCGAACAGTTGTTGAAGATCGGGTCGGAATAGGCATTCCGAGAACCTCGCCGCACCCATCTGCTACAATTCTTCTTTCCGATGTCAAAAACCGAGCGAGAGCACTGTCAGGATATCGTCGAGGTCGGCCGCCTCATGTGGCAGAAGGGCTGGGTCGCCGCGCAGGACGGCAACATCAGCGTCCGCCTCGACGACGGTCGCATCCTGTGCACCCCCACCGGCGTCTCGAAAGGCCTCATGAAGCCCGAGGACCTCATCGTCTGCGACGCCGCCGGCAGCAAGATGGAGGGCGCCACCGGCTGCACCACCGAGATCGCCATGCACGTCGCCATCTACCGCCTGCGGCCCGACGTGCGCGCCGTGCTGCACGCGCACCCGCCCGTCGCCACCGGCTTCGCGGTCGCCGGCCGCCCGCTCAACAAGGCGCTGCTTCCGGAGGCCATCATCCACCTCGGCACTGTGCCCCTGGCCGGCTACGGTTTGCCCGGCACCACCGCGCTGACGGAGCCCATGCTGCCGCTCATCCCCGGCCATGACGCCCTGCTGATGGCGAACCACGGCGCGGTCGCGTATGGCCACGACGTCTATCAGGCGTTCTTCCACATGGAGACTGTCGAGCATCTGGCGCGCGTCACGCTCGTGGCGGAGCTGCTCGGCGGAGCCAAGGCCCTCCCGCGCGCCGAAGTCGCCAAGCTCCTCGACGCCCGCGCCCGGTACGGAGTGCAAACGCCTGCCGGCCTGAATGCCGACGTCCCGCTAGCCGCCGAAGACCTGTAGCCCCCCCAGTCGCACTGAACCGCGACCGTTTAGGGAGCGGACTCACATTGGCACTTCGAGTGCTTCACTCTGCTACAACAAATCGCAACCCGATTGCCTATATCGGGCCTTCAGTACCTGTTATCGCCGATCCGGCGACACGCAGTGTAAGTTCCGGCGTCCGCTCTGTAGTTTTTACAGGCCAGCCGCCAGCCTCCGGCGGGGAGATCTCCGATCGTATTCGTGAAGGTCTTCGTGTGTCCGCACCGCCCCTGCGGCCTCAGCGGAATCCACAACATCGAAGGAGTACAGGAATGAAGCATCGCTATGTCGTTCTCGCGTTCCTCGGCCTGATAGCCGGCGTAGTCTGGACGTTCGCGGCGCGGACCGCCCACGCCCAGGAAAACCGCGGCCTGACCCTGAGCGCGACCTCGCTCACGTTCAAGGCGACCATCAACGGTTCGCCTCCGCCGGCCCAGACACTGACGGTGAGCGCCTCCCGCTCCACCACCTTCACCGCCAGGGCTTCGGTTCAGAGCGACGGCAGGAACTGGTTGACCGTCTCGCCCACCGGGAGCCTCACCACGAACCGGACCCTGACCGTCTCCGCCAACCCGTCGGGCCTCTCCACCGGCACCTACAACGGAACGATCTCCATCGTCTCCAACGGCACCACGCACACCGTCTCCGTGTCCCTGGTAGTGAGCGCAGCAACCGTCGCCGTC
>DATNLV010000278.1:0-3357 GCA_035602665.1 Bryobacteraceae bacterium
CGCCGGCACGGGCAGCGGCCTTGGCCCGGTCATAGGCGGGACGTTTTCAGATGCCTCCCTTTTGGCCTCGGAGGAATTGCGGAGTCGCACGGGACTCCTCGGCGCCCTCGGTATGTGGAATGCCACCAGTCATCGGACTGCGACCGGCGATCTCCGCCAGCAGAGCGCACCGGCGGAAGCGTTTGACAGCTGGACCCTGACGTCGCCTGTCGTGGTCGAGTGGAGCCGTCTTCAGGAAGACGGCGCCGATGCTGACGCCTTAATGGCTATGAGGAAACTGAACTACGACGTCCGCGAGGTGCCGAAACTCCTGCAAGCCGTGAACCGGATTGCTGACGCTGATCCCCGGGTGCGATTAAGTTTCTTTGCGGAGAAGAAACGTCTGGACGAGAGACTGGCTTGGTTGAGAGGCCGCATTTCCACCGCATCGGCCGACGTCGGTATGGGCACCGACTGGACCGGGGACTTCGCTCGGGCGATGGCTGAGGTGAACCGCGACACCGGAATCCTCGCGTTTCGCTCCGACCTGCTGGAGATGGCGCGGGAGAATCTGGCGTCCGCGCGGAATGTACTTTCGGGCGATCCGGCCGTGCATTACTACTATGGCCGAACGCTGCAAGCACTGGCGCAGGACAGCTCCCAACGACGTGAGGCGGCCGCCGAACTGCTGCAAGCCGTGCAGCACGACAGCTATGGCCAGTTCAATGACGCTCAGTTGCATTGGGCCGTGCTTCTCCTGGACTCCCCGACCCGCGACGACACGGCAATACGCGAAGCGCTGCAAAGCTACGTGGAGAAATATGTGGCGGCCCACCGGTCGGAAGACCGCTCTAAGTGGTTGCCGCCCGACATCGGATGGATCAGAAATTACATGACGGCCTCTGGAACCCAAGGCTGGGTTCCCAAGCTACCCGATGGCCGCCCGATGACCTTCAGCGAAGCCTCGCCCTCCAACCCGAAATGAGCGGCCGGGCTCTGGGGAGGGCGGCTAAACTCGTCGCGCTCGGCCGGTAAGGGCCACTGTATCCGCGCCTGCCCACCTGTGCCCGGCGTTCACACCTTCCGCGCGATCAATTCCTTTTCTTCCAATCGCTTGTGGCTGGCCACCGCATTGCTTAACTCTGCCCCGTATGACTGCTCTCCGGCTCCTGGCGCTCCTGGCCCTGGCCGCGCTCCTCGCCTTCGGGCAGGACCTCGAGGCCAATGTCAACGAGCGCTATACCGTCGAGAACGTCGAACTCAGCGGCGTCGATCCGGCCGGTCTCAGTCACAACCTCCGCCAGCAAATCCACGCCCTGATCGGTCAGAAGTTCAGCCAGCAGAGACTCGATGAGGTGTCCCGCCTCATCAATAAAGCCCTGCCCGGCCACTCCGTCTCGGTCCGCATCGCCCGCGGCCAGGCTCCCGAACACATCCGGGTGATCTTCGAAATCCGCAGCCACGAGCAGCGCTTCGATCTCGCCGCTCCGAGGGCCCTCTACGCCTCAGCGAGCGGCTGGACCGGCGAGGTGGATGCGACCGTGCAGTCGCACGCGAACTACGTCACCGTGGGCCTGGTCAGCGATGGCGACACGCTCGCCGAGCGCGCCACCGGCATGCGCGCGCGCTATGAGAACCGCCAGATCGCGGACGGCCGCCTGCGCCTCGTCCTGGGCTTCGAGGATTTCCACGAGTCCTGGAATCCGGCCACCACGGAAGCCGCCGGCGCCACCGAGCTTTACCGCGCCCGCCGCGACGTCGAGCCGGTGGCCACCGTCGCCCTGACGCGTTCGCTTAAGCTTTCCTTCGGCCTCAGCTTCGAACAGCTTCAGCCTCAGCTTTCGGCCGCGCATTCGGAAGCCTCCAACGCCGTGATTACTACTCTGCGCTATGATCGGCTCTTGGAGGGGACTGGGTCCAGTCAGCAACGGGTGGAGGCAGGTTATAGCCTGCGCGCGGCCACCACTTCTCTCGCCAGCGACTTCGATTACACCCGCCACACCTTCGATTTCTGCTACACCGTGTGGCATGGGGCGCACCGCATCTCGACCCACCTGACCTCGGGCGTCATCCGCGGCGCCGCGCCCCTGTACGAGCGCTTCGTTCTCGGAACCAGCACCACCCTGCGCGGTTGGAACAAGTACGATCTCGCGCCCATGGGCGCCAACCGCGTCGTTCACAACTCGGTCGAATACCGATACCGCTTCGTGGAGGCCTTTTACGACGCCGGCTCCGTCTGGAACGCCGGTGCGCACGCCACCATACACCACTCCCTCGGAGGCGGTGTCCGCCTGGGGGACCTGGCACTGCTGGTGGCATTCCCCATGCGTAATGGCCGTCCCGAACCGGTCTTCATCGCTGGCCTGAATCTCTGATGCGCAGCCCAGATCGCATGACGCGCCGGGAGCTCCTGTACCTTCTATTGCCCGCTTCCGGCGCGTGCTTTTCAAAATCCCTGCCGGACGAGGCACTGGACGCGCGGCTGGATGCCGGCCAGATTCGCGTCTCCGCTCCGCAGCTCCGTTTCGTTTCCGGCCCCGCGCTGGAGCGCCTTCAGAACGGCGCGCTGGTGCCCTTCGCCCTGCAACTCGCGCTTTCGACCGACCGCTGGGCCACCGTCTCGCACCGCGACATCGAGCGCTTCGTCTTCAGCTACGACCTGTGGGAGGAGAAGTTCTCGATCGCCAAGCTGGGCAGCCCGCGCCGGTCCGCCGCGCGCCTTTCGGCCCGCGCCGCAGAGTCCTGGTGCATTCAGGAGATGATGCTGCCGGAGGCGGGCCTCGCCGCCGACCAGCCCTTCTGGCTGCGCCTGGAAGCCCGGGCCGAGAATCCCGCCGAGGATCCGCACGTCATGACCGAGGAAGGCGTCAGCCTGACCCGGCTGGTGGAGCTCTTCAGCCGCCGCTCGCGGGGCGGCGACAACCGCTGGTCCATCGACGCCGGCCCCTTTCGCCTGGCCTCGCTGGCCCGGCCCGGAGTGGGGCGATGAGCCTGCGCGCGCGGATCATCCTGATCTTCATCGGCGCCACCTTGCTGCCGCTCGCGGCCACCTGGTGGCTCACCACCACGCTGCTCGAGCAGAGCCTGGCGTATTCCTCCACGGACCAGCTCGACCGCCTTTCCAAGGTCACCGAGCAGACCGGCCGCGAGCTTTACCAGCGCGTGCGCGATTCGCTGAAAGCCGAGGCGGCTTCGGGTCGGCCGCCCGAGCACCGCTGGACGGCCCCGGCATCCGCGCCCGCCGAAGTGCGGCAGTTCTGGGAATCCGGCGAGCCCGAGCGCTTCGTTCTTTCCGAGCCAGATGGCGACCGCCTGACGTACCTTCGTGTGGGGCAGGACTCCAGTCCTGCAGCGGGTCTCCAGACCCGCTCGGGACCA
>DATNLV010000296.1:0-6611 GCA_035602665.1 Bryobacteraceae bacterium
CCGACTTCTGGTTCAACCACTTCAACGTCTATCTCGATAAGGGCGCGGACCACTACCTGGTGACGGGTTTCGAGCGCGACACGATACGGCCGGGCGTACTAGGCAGGTTCCGCGACCTTCTGGAAGCCACGGCCAAGAGCCCGGCGATGCTGTTCTACCTGGACAACTGGGAGTCGGCGGGGCCGGGTTCAGCGAAGGCGCGGGGTGGACGCGGGCTGAACGAGAACTACGGCCGCGAGCTGCTGGAATTGCACACGCTTGGCGTGGATGGCGGCTACACGCAGAAGGACGTCACCGAGGTGGCGCGGTGTTTCACGGGGTGGAGTATCGACCGGCCGCAGCGCGGCGGCGGATTCGTCTTCCGCAAGGGGATGCACGATGACGGCGAGAAGACGGTGCTGGGAGTGAAGATACGGGCGGGGGGCGGAATCGAGGACGGGGAGAAGGTGCTGGACATTCTGGCGCGGCATCCCTCGACGGCGCGTTTCGTTTCGCGGGAGCTGGCCCAGCGATTCGTGGCCGATGATCCTCCGGCGGCGTTGGTGGATCGAATGGCGCGGACGTTCCTGCGGACGGACGGCGACCTGCGGGCGGTCATGAAAACCATGCTTGGCTCGCGGGAGTTCTGGTGGCGCGGGGCGTGGCGGTCGAAGATGAAATCGCCGCTCGAGCTGGTGGCGAGCGCGGTGCGGGCGGCCGGCGGGGATGTGGACACGGCGACCGCGCTGGCGAACCAGGTGGGGCAGCTCGGGGAGCCGCTGTATCGCAAGGCGGAACCGACAGGCTATTCGAACGCGAGCCAGGCGTGGCTGAACTCGGCGGGGCTGCTGGCGCGGATGAACTTTGCGGTCCGGCTGGCGAGCAACAAAGTGCCCGGTGTGAAGGTATCGGGGGCGGACGCGCTGGTGCTGGGGGCGCCGGCGTTCCAGATGCGGTAGGGGCGCCGAGCGCCGCCAAGTGTCGGCATGAGTGCCGACACGGCAGGCTGAAGCCTGCGCCACAGGGGGGTGGCGAATGAGGAAGGTCATAGATACAAGAGAGCGCGGATCGGACAGGCGGGTGTTTCTGCGCGATTCGGCTTTGGCGATGATCGGCATCGGCGCGGCTCCGCTTTGGCTGACGCGGGCGCTCGATGCGGCGGACGCTCCTTCGCCACGGAAGAAGATCCTGGTGGCGATCTTCCAGCGGGGGGCGGCGGATGGGCTGAATATCGTGGTGCCGCACGGGGAGAAGGCGTATTACGATTTGCGGCCGACGATCGCGATCCCCCGTCCCGGCTCGGGCGGCACGGACGCGGCGCTCGACCTGGACGGGTTCTTCGGGCTGCATCCTTCTCTTGCCGCGCTCAAGCCGCTGTTTGATAGGAAGTGCCTGGCGATTGTGGATGCCGCGGGTTCGCCCGATCCGACGCGGTCGCACTTCGACGCGCAGGACTACATGGAGTCCGGGACGCCGGGGGTGAAAGCGACCGGGGACGGTTGGATGAACCGCGCGCTTCCGAAGGAGCGGGGCAGGCCGTCGCCGGTGCGGGCGGTGGCGGTGGGGGCGACGCTGCCGCGGTCGATGGCGGGGCGGAATCCGGCGGTCGCGGTGGAGACGATCGCCAACTTTCAGGTCCTGGACGCCACGGCGGGGAAGGCGTTCCAGCAGATGTATACGGAGGCCGCGGACCCGCTGGTTCGAGCCGCTGGACGCGAGACGTTCGAGGCCGTGGCGATGCTCGAATCCGTGCGGAAGCAGCCATACACGCCCGCCGCCGAGTATCCGCACGGGCGCCTGGGGGACAGCCTCAAGCAGATCGCGCAGCTGATCAAGGCGCGGGTGGGCGTGGAGCTCGCCTTCGCGGATGTGGGCGGGTGGGACCATCACGTCAACGAGGCGGGGCAACTGGCAACGCTGCTGCGGGAGTATGGCCAGGCGCTGGCGGCCTTCTGGCAGGACATGGGCGACCTGATGGCGGATGTGGTGGTGGTCACGATGTCGGAGTTCGGGCGGACGGCGCGCGAGAACGGCGACCGGGGCACCGATCATGGCCACGCCAACTGCATGTTCGTGATGGGCGGCGGGGTGCGGGGCGGCAAAGTTTACGGCCGGTGGCCGGGACTCGCCAAGGAGCAGCTCTACGAAGGCCGCGACCTGGCGCTCACGACGGATTTCCGCGATGTGCTGGGCGAGCTGGTGGCACGGCACTTGGGGAACCCGTCGCTGGGCGGCGTTTTCCCGGGATACGCGCCTAGGTTTCTGGGCGTAGTATAGGGGCAGGGGGGGCTTTGCGGGACCTGTTCACACCGCGCCGCGCGCGGATGGGCGTTTTCTGGGCCACCCTGTTGCTCTCCCTGGTCGGCGCCGGCTGTGTCCGTCGCGAGGGGCGTAACGCCGATTGCAAATGGCCCGCGGAAACCTCGGGCCGCTCAGCCGACCCTCGACACCTGAGCGCGGACGCGGAGTTTGCGGAAGACCTTGCGATCCGATATGCCGACATCCATTTTGGTTTAAGAACTCCGAACGCGAGTGAGGCGTACGGGGCACAGAGGGACAGGTGCATGGGATCGCTGTTTGAGGAGATCGCAAGAGAACACGGCGTTCCAGTTGGGCGCGTATCGGGCGCGCTCGGGCAAAACCGGGCCGACATTGATGTGGCCGAGAACATGCCATTTGCGCTGCTCTGCTGCTTCGCCGCGATCGTGCTTGCCAGGCTGCTTTGGCGCAGGTATCCGCCTGCCGAACACGGTTGGATTCCCGGAGCCATCATGGCTCTGTTTGTTTCGCTGGCGTTCGCGGTTGGGAGCACGATGCTTGGAGAGCTGTGGTCCCCGTGCGCGGAAAGCTGGCGGATCGGCAATGGCCATATGAGTTACCGTGCGGACCGGCTCTGGTGGGGTGGGCATCGGCCCGAGCTATTCGCCGGTGCGGTGGTAGCCTTCTGGCTGGCAGCGGCGGCGACCGCGCTCCGAATGCGCTCCAATGAGAATCCGGCGACCGTGGGGGCGCCACGGGCGATGACCTGGTTGTCTTGAAGTTCCGGCGCGGGTCTGGAGACCCGCTAGCAGGCGTGGACGCCTGCCCCACTCGTCACGCGCCAGAGACCACAAGAGCATAGGAGCTGAAACCTCCATTGCGCGCGCGCGGGGCGGGGAGATGATACGATTCCCGCATGGGGGATGCGACCTGGGTCTCGAGCCGTGCGGCTGCCACTTCAGTCCCAATGGCGGCTCCGCGGCACTCCGCGTTCGTGCGCGTCACGCACTGGATCACGGCGCTGTGCTTCCTGGCACTGGTGGTCAGCGGCCTGGAGATTGTCGTCTCGCACCCGCGGTTTTACTGGGGCGAGACCGGCAACATAGGGACTCCGGCGCTGTTCCATTTCCCGATCCCGGCTTCGAGGTCAACCGTGCCCACGGGCTACGGCTACGTGATGCCGGACCAAAACGGCTGGAGCCGGTCGCTGCACTTTGAAGCCGCCTGGGCGGTGGTACTCATCGGCCTGCTGTATGCCGCTTATGGCCTACTTACCGGGCATTTCCGTAAGCACTTACTCCCGGCCGCCTCAGACATAACTTGGGGAGCGCTCTCGAGAGAAGTCGCGAACCATTTGCGCTTCCGGCGGCCGGGCGAAGCGGGAGCTTGGTCTTATAACGCGCTGCAGCGAGTTACTTATCTTGCCGTAATCTTCGTCCTTTTTCCCTTGATGATCTGGACTGGCCTGGCCATGTCTCCCGCCTTTGTCTCTGCGTTCCCTGCCGCCCAAACGGTGTTGGGCGGCCAGCAATCCGCGCGCACGATTCACTTTTTCGGCACCGTGCTGCTGCTGCTCTTCCTGTTCGTGCACGTCGCGATGGTTTGTCTTGCCGGGTTCAGGAAGCGCATGCGGGCCATGATCACGGGCCGTCCCGGCGCATAGAAGGAGCACTATGGGCAACCTCTCACGGCGCAAACTGATCACCGCCGGGCTAACGGCCACGGCGGGCGTATCCGGCGTTGCCGTGGCCGCTCGCCTCGCGGCCCGCTACGGATTGATCCCGCCCGATCACGGCGGCATCTACGGCCCCGGCGAAACTCTGACCTATGCCACGCAGCGGCTGCTGACGCGCCACTCGCTGGCCCGCGAGTTTCCGCGCAGCCAGATTTCAAAACCCCCGTTCCAAAACGGGCCGCCCCTTCAGGACGAGGCTTTCAAACGCCTCCAGGCCGGAGGGTTCGCGGACTGGCGGCTGGCCATTGACGGCATGGTCGCCCACCCGGCATCGTTGTCGCTGGCCGAACTCAGGAGCTATCCCTCCCGCAGCCAGATCACGCACCTGGCCTGCGAGGAGGGCTGGTCCTACATCGCGGAGTGGATCGGCGTGCCGCTATCCCACGTCCTGAGCGTTGTGGGGACCCTTCCCCAGGCCCGCTATGTTGTCTACTTCTCCATGGACCGCGAGTGGTGGGACAGCATCGATATGGCCGATGCGCTGCATCCGCAAACGCTCCTGACCTATGGGATGAATGGCGGCGAGCTTCCGGTGGGGCATGGCGGCCCGCTTCGCCTGCGTGTTCCGCGCCAGCTCGGCTACAAGAACGTGAAATACATCACCCGGCTGACCGTGACCGACAGCATGAAAGGGTTCGGCAAGGGCCTGGGCTCCGCGTCGCCCGAAAGCGGTTATCACTGGTACGCGGGCATCTGAGTGTCGAGAGTTACTAAGTCGTCTGTAAGTGCAGTTTGGGAGGGTACTGTGCCAAGCCGAATCATTCGAAGCCTCTTGCGGCGGTTGAGCGCGCCGGTGCTCATCGCCTGCCTGGCCGGCGCGCCGGCCGCTGGGCAAACCGCGAGGGAGGTGCGTGGAGCGGCGGCTGTCGAGCCGCTTGAAAACGAACCGCCGGCGAAGATCGTCATCGATCCGCCGCTTGCCGAATCGCTGGCGCATGGCCGGGTGGTGATTCAATATCGCACGGAGAATCTGCACATCGTGCCGGTGTTCGGAGCTGCTGCGCTTGGCGTGTCGCCCCGGATCGGACACATCCATGTGAATGTGGACGACGCCTCGTGGGTGTGGGCGGATGCGAGCGGAGAGCCGGTGATTCTCAACGGCCTGGCGCCTGGGCCGCATAAGGTCCGGATCCAGCTGCAGACCGCGAACCATTCGCTACTCGATCAAGGCATGGTCACGTTCACGGTGCCTGAGGCTGCCTCAGCCGCTGAGCAGACCGCGGCTCCGCGGAACGAACCGCCGGCGAAGATCCACATCGATTCGCCGCTTGCCGAAGCGCTATCGCGCGGCGTTGCGTTCATTCCATACCGCGCCGAGAATCTGCAAATCGTGCCCGTATATGGGCCTGCCGCGCTCGCCGTGTCTCCGCGGGTCGGACACATCCATGTGACGGTTGATGACGCCAGCTGGCACTGGGCAGACGCGAGCGGCAATCCGGTCATTATCCAGGGCCTCGCACCCGGGCGGCACAAGATCCTGATCCAACTGGTGAATGCCAACCATCAGCCGATCGACCAAGGCACGGTCCAGCTCACGATCCCTGCCGCGAAGCCGCGGCCGTAGTTTTTCGACGCTTCCACGTTGACAATCCATTCGCGGCCGGAACAAGTGCGGGTCCCGCTGCGTCATCATAGGGAAGATACAAAGTGAAGGAGATCCGTTTGTTGCCCGGTTACTGGAAACGCTTCGGACTCGTGATCGCCCTTATCTTTCTTGTTGGGACGGCGCGGGCGCAGACCGTCGTAGGCGCGGTGAGCGGGGTCATTCGAGACCCGAGCGGCGCGCGTGTGCCCGCAACCATGCTCACCTTGACGCGCCTGGAGACCGGGGCGCAAAGGATCGTCACCAGCGACGCGCGCGGGGAGTTCACCATCGCCGCCGTTGCGCCGGGCGAGTATCGTCTCCAGGCCGAGCACCAGGGCTTTCTGCGGTACGTGCAGTTGCTGGTTGTGGAGGTGGATCAGCAGCAGGATCTTCGCGTGGACCTTGCCGTGGGGGGGGACACGGTGACCGTTGAGGTGGCCGCGCTGCTGGTGCGCGCGGAATCGCCGGCCATGGGCGGCGTCATCGACAACCGGCAGATTCTCGGGCTTCCTCTCGACGGACGCGATTTCTACCAGCTCAGTTTGCTGCTGCCTGGCATCGCGCCGGCGGCCGAGGGCTCAGCGGGATCGGCGCGCGGGGCTTTTTCCATCAGCGTGAATGGGGCGCGCGAGGACGCGAACAATTTCTTGCTGGACGGAGCCTATAATGGCGATCCCAAGCTGAACGGCGTCAGCGTGACCCCGCCGGTGGACGCGATCCGCGAGTTCGAGGTGGCGACTTCCACCTACGACGCGAGTTTCGGCAGGAACGCGGGCGGACAGGTCAACGTGGTCACGCGCTCCGGCAGCAACCAGTTCCACGGCACCGCGTACGAATTCTTCAGCGATGGCGCGCTCGATGGGAACAACTTCTTCGCGCCCTCCGATCGGCCCGCGCCATCGTACCGGCGCAACCAGTTCGGCGGAACGCTGGGCGGCCCGGTGGTCAGGGACCGCACGTTCTTCTTCGTCGATACCCAGGGGACGCGGACGGCGGCAGGGCAGACGCTGATCACCAATGTGCCGACTCTGGCGGAACGCGGCGGCGACTTTT
>DATNLV010000299.1:0-4820 GCA_035602665.1 Bryobacteraceae bacterium
AAGGCGCCGCCCTACCCCTGGAGTCGCGAGAGCCGCCCGGCCACGTCGGCCCGGAACTTGTCGATGTATCCGCACACGTACGCCGCGGGCTCGATCGAAGCGTCGCGAACCAGCGGCGTCAGGTCCATGGCGAAGCTCAGCGCGGTCTCGGTGTCCGTGGCGTGCGAGGCGTAGTAAGTCGCGTTGGCAACGCGGCGGCCTTCGGCGGCCAGGTCGTAGCGCTTTCCGCCGCTGACCTGGGAATCGAAGACGCCTACCAGCGCCGCGGCGATGTTCGGGCGCGCCGAGACCGGCATGCACTGCTTGTCCTCGTCCGCCAGCCAATCCAAGTCGCGCCAGACCTCGCAGCCGTACACCTTGCCCGGCCGCCCAGCGGGATCGAGCCGCCGCAGCGCCGCCAGCGCCCGCAGGCACACGCTGATGTGCGTGTCGTGCTTGTCCGCGAGGTTATGCAGATACACCACCTCCGGACGCGCGGCCTCGAGAATCCGCGCCAGGTCGTCAATGACGGCCGTCGCCGGCGGATTCTTCACCTCGCTGCTCGAGTAGCCCAGCTGAAGCTGGCACGCATACTCGCCCACGTAAGCGGCCTTGCGCTGCTCGCGCAGCCGGACCTGCTGCATCTCCTCGTCCGTGTATTGCGCGTAGATCCCCGAGCGCGGGCTGCCCGCTCCGTTGGTGACCACCACGCCCGTGAACCAGAGGTCCGCCCTGCCGAAGCATTCGGCCGCTCCGTGGTACGCCATCAGCTCGATGTCATCCTGGTGCGCGGCGATCGACATGTGCGTCGTGCGCGCCAGAGCGCCCCGCTCCTCCATCCCATCCGGCACGTAGAAGTCGGCATTCGGTTTGTTCAGTTTCATTTGTCTCCAATGCTGGGGAGCGTCGCCGCCGCCACGGCTTGGCCCAGGCGTTTCTCCTTCTCGCCCGGCACGTGCAGCCGCACGCTCTCCTCCACTTCGGGGAAATCCTGTTTCAAGACCCGCTGCGCGGTCGAGAGGATCACTTCGCCCCCCTCTCCCGTCATCACCCGGCCCAGCACCAGCACGTGGCGAAGCTCGTAGAACCCGGCGTACTGAGCGATCGCATAGCCCAGATACACGCCGATGGATTCGTAGATCTTCCGCGCCCGCCCGTCGCCGGCCGCCATCAGTTTCTGCGTCGCGGCCAGCTTCTCGGCCAGCGGCATGCCGGCGGGAAGCGCGATGCCCGCGGCCGGCAGCAGCCGGTTGACAGCCTGCTGGGAAAAGTATTGCGACCCGACTCCGCCGTCTCCCGACCACTCGTCCAGCGGAGCGTTCTCCCGATAGTCTACCGGCGCGAACGCCATCTCGTTCAGCCAGTCCGTAATATTGCCCTGAGGCGTGACGTATCCGGCGGCCTGGCTGGTGCCCATCGAAACGCCCAGGACAGCTGTGGCGTCCAGCGCCATCGATGCCGCCAGCGCCGTGACCTCGCCATCGTTGACCACCACGAACGGCACTCCATTCCACGCCTGCTGCAATTCGAAAAAGATCCGCCGCACGCGCCGCTCGAACAGATCGGGAGGCACGCCGCGGAACAGCGACGCCACTCGCACCTCGTTATCCACGTAGATGCCTGCCGCGCTACCGCCGATGGCGTCCACGCGAGGCAGTTTGGCCGCCGCCCGCTTCAGGGAGTCGTTGATCTCCGCAAAGTGATAGCTGGGGTCCGTCTTGAAATACGGATCCCACACGACCTCTTCGCTGTGCACCACCTCGCCGTCCATCACCGCGGCGCACTTGCGATCGCTGCCGCCCAGATCGAACCCGATGCGGCAACCATCCTGGTGGCGTCCAAGCGCAAGGCCAACTTCTTTCGCCTCGGGCGCCCGTTCATAGGGCACGCTCTCGATCTCCATCGGCCGCCCATACACGCGGCTGCCCATGAAATCGAAGTCGAACGCGCGCGCGCCCGTCGAGGAATAGACGCCCTGAATGTGGGCCGCCATGTCCGGATCGCCGGCGACGGTCACCTTCCAGCCGCCCTTCTGCCAGAGCAGAAACTTCACCAGGCGCTCGACGTAAACCTCGTTGGCCGCGTCCGCGCTGCCCATGATTTCGGTATGGAACACGGAGCGCGAGCCGTCCTGTCGCTCGAGAGCGATCGCCAGCTTGCGGGCGCGTCCGCTCGCGTGCACGCGGGCCTGGTAATCGCGGTTCCACAGCGAGGCGGGAACAAATCCTGGGTCGAGCGGCGGTTTCTCTGGCATCAGACTGTCTTAGTGACCTTCGAAAGAGTGCGGGGATGGTCGGGATCGAGACCCTTGGCCGCCGCCAGGTGCGCGGTGAACAACTGCGCCGGCACAATATACGGGATGGGAGTCAGGAAATCGCCGCACAGCGTCCGCGGCGCCGCCAGCGAGGCGGGGATCACGATGGCATTGCGGGCCATGCCGGCGGCGGCTGCGTTAGAACGGTCCGTGATTACCAGGGTCCTGGCGTTGAGCCCCCGCAGGCTCTCCAGGAGTTCCTCCATGCCTGGCCACGTAGGGCCGCCGGGCGCGAACAGAAAGACGGGGAACGCCTCCTCCGCGAGCGCGATGGGTCCATGCATGAGATCCGCTCCAGAAAACCTTTCGGCCACCACGTAGCAGGTCTCCATGAGCTTGAGCCCGTACTCGAGCGCATTGGAGTAGTTCAAGCCGCGCGCCGCGATGATCGCGCGTTCGATGGATGCATACTCCGCGGCCAGGCCGGCCACCTGCGGCTCCAGATCGAGAGCGAGCTGGGTCCATTCCGGCAGGCGTTCCAGGTCTTCGAGATCGGTGGCGCCGCCCAGCGCATGGGCCAGCAGGTACATCGTGAGAAGCTGGCCAGTGTAAGTTTTGGTCGCGGGAACGCTGGTTTCCCGGCCCGCCGCCAGTACGAAATTGTGTTGGGCCAAGTGCGCCAGCGAACTGGCGCCCTCGTTTGTGATCCCCACGGTAAGCGCGCCCTGCTCCCGCGCGGACTCGAGGAACATGTTGATGTCCGTGGACTCGCCGGATTGCGAAATGCCCACCACCAGCGCGTGATCGAGCCGCAGTTTCGCCCCGTAGAGCGTGGAGACCGATGGCGCCGCCAGAGAGACAGGGATCCCCGTCGTGATCTCGATGAGATAGCGCCCGAACTGGGCGGCGTTGTCCGACGTGCCCCGCGCGGCCAGCACGATCATGCAGGGCGGCTTCCGGCTCACCACCGCGCGCAGTTCGCGGGCAACGCCTTGAGACCCGCGCAGAGTCCGTTCCAGCGCCGAAGGCTGCTCGCGGATCTCCGCCAGCATCCTGCTTTCGTTGTCAGCCTGCGGCAAATCTATCCCCAGTACTCTTTGGCGTTCACCGGGCTCGACAACAGCACGCGGCGATCCGCCAGCGATGCCGTCAGCATCGCGACTTCGTCCGCGCCGTCCGTGAGCGGCAGAGCGACCTGCCCGCCCGCGGCGGCGGAGCGGCACAGAGCCATCATAATCTCAAAGCCCTTGTAGGCGCTGTCGAAGTTGCAGGAGTGGACGCGTCCGTCGTCGTCCAGCCAGTCCGCTATTTCCTGAATGTAGGGCGGCATGTCCAGATCGTAGTTCATGGAACCCGGCCCGGAACACGCCCCGCCCTTGGTTACGGCACGCCAGCCGCCGCCGGTGAGCGCCTCGGCGAAACCCTCGGTTCCCTGCGCGCCGATGCGGCACTTGCGCCACCAGGCGTCCACTTCGGGAACGTCCGGCGCGCCCGCTCCGCATTCGAGGATGCCGCGGACGCCGTTGGAGAACTGAACGAAGCCGGCAATGTAGTCCGGCGACGAATGCACATCCGCCAGCTTGCCGCGTCCGGCCGCCTGCGCCATGGCCCACTCCGCGTCGGCCTCGCCGGCGAACCAGCGCGTGTAGTCGATCAGGTGAGAGAGCATGTGCATCGCCCACCCGGTGGAGGTTCCGTAGACGGTGTGGACCCTCCCCAGCGCTCCGCTCGAAACGATTTCCTTTACCTTGCGGTAATGTTCGCCGTAGCGATGCTGATGGCTGACCACGGCCTTCACGCCGCTCGCCGCCAGCATCTCGCGCACCTGGCGCCCTTCGGCGCTCGAAAGCGCCACCGGCTTCTCCATCGCGATGAGCCGCGCCCCACTCTCGATTCCCGTCCGCACCATGCCTGCGCGCAGGCTGGGCAGCGTGCAAAAGCAGAATACGTCCGGCTTCACGCGCGCCGCCAGCCGGCCCGCGTCGGTGTCTTTCACCGTCACGCTGAGTTTCGCGGCTGCCGCGTCCAGCCGCGTCTGGTCCACGTCGCAGACGCCCACAATTTCAAAGCGTCCGTTGGCTTGAAAGGCGGTGGCATGGTGCATGCCACGCTTACCCATGCCCACCACCGCGACCTTGTACTTGTCCATGCCTAACCCCGCCGGTCCCATTCCATCGTCTTGGCGATCGTGTAATCCACCTCTTCCTCGGTCATCTCGGGAAACATGGGGAGGGAGATGCAGCACGCGGCGTTGCGCTCGGAATTCGGGATCGCGCCGGCGATGCGGGCCCGCTTGCCCCAGGGATACCCTTCCTGCTGATGGATCGCGATGGGGTAGTGGCACTTGGCGTCGATGCCATTCTCGTTCAGGAAGCCCAGCAGCGCGTCGCGGTCGGCCGGCTCCTTGGTCTCGATCACGTAGAGGTGATACACGTGGTGGTAGCCCGCCATCTCGGTGGGCAGGGTGAAGCGCTGGGCGTCGGCCAGACCAGCGGTGTAGCGCGCGGCCCACTTGCGGCGCTCGCAGTTCCACTCGTCGATGTGCTTCAGCTTGGCGCTCAGCACTGCGGCGTGCAGGTCATCCAGG
>DATNLV010000306.1:0-2570 GCA_035602665.1 Bryobacteraceae bacterium
TTACCGAGCCGCGACCGCAAGGGAGCGGACCCTGCCTCGGCTCAAACCCCTTCCACTACGAACGGCGCGGCTCGACCCGGAGCCTATGCCGTAGTAGCCTGGAGTCAATAATGCCTATCCGCCACTGGATCCTGCTAGGAGTGTTCTCAGCCATGGTAGTTACCGCACAGACACCGCCAACCGCGCCGCGCGTCGAACATCGCGAGGTGCGGCACGGGGACACCGTGGTCGACCCCTATTTCTGGCTGCGCGAGAAGTCCAACCCCACGGTGACCCGGTATCTGGAAGCGGAGAACGCCTACACCGCCGCCATGACCAAGGGCCTGGAGCCGTTCAGCAACGCGCTCTACCAGGAAATGCTGGGCCGCATCAAGCAGACCGACCTCTCGGTGCCCACGTCGTTGCGCGGATACTTCTACTATTCGCGCACCGAGGAAGGCAAGCAGTATCCCATCCAGTGCCGCCGCAAGGGCACCATGGAAGCGCCCGAAGAAGTCCTGCTCGACCTCAACGAGTTGGGCAAGGACAAGAACTTCGTCGGCCTCGGCGCGTTTGAACTGAGCGACGATCAGAACCTGCTGGCCTACACCATAGACTACGTTGGCTTCCGCCAATACTCGCTACAAGTGAAAGATCTGCGCACGGGACAGACGCTGCCCGATACCGCCGAGCGCGTCACTTCCGTCGCCTGGGCCGCGGACAACAAGACCCTCTTCCTGGTGACGGAGGACGCCGTCACCAAGCGCAGGGACAAGCTGTGGCGTCACGTCCTGGGCACCACGGAGTCCGAAGAGCTCTATAACGAGAAGGACGAGCTCTTCGATATCGGAATCGGCAAGACACGCGATCGGCGGTATCTGTTCGTGCAGAGCGAGGCCAAGGACACCTCCGAAATACGCTTCTTGCGCGCCGACCGGCCGGCGGATCCGTTCGCCGTGTTTCTTCCTCGCCAGAAGGGCCACCGGTATTACCTGGACCATCGCGAAGGGCTGTTCTATATCCGGACCAACCGCGGCGGCCGCAATTTCGCCGTGATGACCGCGCCGGTGGACAATCCCGCACCCGAGAACTGGAAGGTGTTTCTGGCGCACCGCGACGACGTGCGCATCCAGGACCTCGATGTGTTCCGCGACTTCGCCGTGTCGGTGGAGAAGGGCAATGCTGCGGATCACCTGCGTATCCTCGATTTCACGACCGGCGCGTGGAGGGAAATCGAATATCCCGAGGCCGTGTATTCGGTCTCTCCGGGCGGCACGCCGGACTTCGAGTCGCACACCTATCGCTTCAACTACCAGAGCTTCGTGACGCCCCCGAGCGTTTTCGACTACGACGTGAGCGCCGACAAATCGACCCTGCGAAAGCAGCAGGAAGTGCTGGGAGGCTACGACCCCAAGCAGTACGCCAGCGAGCGGCTGTGGGCCACCGCCCGCGATGGAGTCAAGGTTCCGGTTTCGATCGTCTACAAGAAGGGGTTCCCGCACGACGGCAAGGGGCCGCTGTTCCTGTACGGCTACGGGAGCTACGGCTTTGGCACGCCGCCCACGTTCTCGAGCAGCCGGATCAGCCTGCTCGACCGCGGCATGGCCTACGCCATCGCGCACGTCCGCGGCGGCGACGAGATGGGCGAAAAGTGGCGCGAGGACGGCATGCTCATGCAGAAGAAGAACACGTTCTTCGACTTCATCGATTGCGCCGAATTCCTGATCCAGCAGAAGTGGACCTCCGCCGATCGCCTGGTGATCGAGGGCCGCAGCGCCGGCGGCCTGCTGATGGGCGCGGTGGTCAACCTGCGGCCCGACCTTTTCAAGGCCGTGCACGCCGGGGTCCCGTTCGTGGACGTGATAAACACCATGATGGACGCCACGCTCCCGCTGACCGTGGGCGAGTATCTGGAGTGGGGCAATCCCAACGAGAAAGCCGCGTACGACTACATGAAGACGTACAGCCCTTACGACAATCTCGTGAAGCGCGCCTACCCGGCCATCCTGGTGACCACCAGCTTCCACGACAGCCAGGTGATGTACTGGGAGCCCGCGAAATACGTGGCGCGGCTGCGAACTTTGAAGACCGATTCCAATCCTCTGCTGCTCAAGATCAAGATGGACCCGGCGGGCCACGGCGGGGCCAGCGGGCGGTATGACCGCCTGCACGATACGGCCTTCGAATACGCGTGGTTACTAAGTCAGGTTGGGATCACTAAGTAGTGGAGGCCAGGAGCAACTTATGCGAGTTACAATTCTCTTTTTCGCGTGTTCACTTACACCGCTTCTTAGTCAAACGCAGCCGGAAAGGCCGGTGGCAGAGCGACTCATCGGCGCCTGGCGTCTAGTCAGCCTTGAGACCGTGCGGCCGAACGGCGAAGTCATCTACCCCTTCTTTGGCAGGCATCCCGAAGGGTTGCTGATCTATGACCGCAGCGGCTGGATGAGCGTGCAGATCGCGTCGGATCCCAAACCAACGGTGCCTCCGAGCGATTCCCGCGAGGGATTCATGGCGGCTCCGGCGGCCGAAAAGGCGCGCGCCATCGAAGGCTACTACGCCTATTGCGGGATGTGGACCGTCGATCCGTC
>DATNLV010000408.1:0-6254 GCA_035602665.1 Bryobacteraceae bacterium
GATTTCGACATGCTGTACGGGCACCGCAACGACGTTGAGGGCTACGCCGCGGCGCTCGAAGCCGCGGACGCCTGGCTGCCCACACTGCTCGGGGCGCTCGGCGACGGCGACCTGCTGATTCTGACCGCCGATCACGGCAACGATCCCACTACGCCCTCGACCGACCACAGCCGCGAGTACGTGCCGCTGCTGGCCTACGGCCCGCGCGCGAAGCGCGGCGTCGACCTGGGCACCCGCGCCACGCTTTCCGATATCGGCGAGACCGTGGCTGACAATTTCGAAACTCATCTTGAGAAAGGAACTAGTTTTCTAGAAGCGATCTTATGAGAACACCATTGATGGCGGGCAACTGGAAGATGTACAAGACGGCCCAGGAAACCCAGGCATTCTTCGAGAAGTTCAACGCTCTGGTCGCCGCGGCCGAGGGGCGGGACGTGGTCCTGTGTCCCACCTTCCCGAACCTGCCGGCGGCGGTCGAGGCTACCAAGGGCACGCGCATCGGCATCGGCGCGCAGAACCTGTATTGGAAGAACGAAGGCGCGTTCACGGGCGAAGTCAGCGGCCCCATGCTCACGGCGGTGGGGGTGAAGTGGGTGATCATCGGGCACAGCGAGCGGCGCCAGTACTTCGGCGAGACCGATGAATCGGTTCTGAAGAAGACCGTGGCGGCCCTCGAGGCCGGCCTGAATCCGATTGTGTGCGTGGGCGAGCGCCTCGAAGAGCGCGAGTCCGGCAACACCGAGACCGTGCTCGGAACGCAATTCACCGAAGGCATCGCGAAGCTGACCCCGGAGCAGTTCGCGAAGATCGTCATCGCCTACGAGCCGGTGTGGGCCATCGGAACGGGCAAGACGGCGACGCCCGAGATCGCCTCCGAGGCGCACCGCTTCATCCGCGCGCAGGCGCTGGCTGCGTTTGGCGCGGCCGCGGCCGCCAGCGTCAGGATTCTCTACGGCGGCAGCGTCAAGCCCGACAACACCAAGAGCCTGATGGCCAAGGACGACATCGACGGCGCGCTGGTGGGTGGCGCGAGCCTGACGCCCGATTCGTTCGCGGCGATCGTGAACTTCTAGGAAGGCGGCAGCGGACCGCGGTCCGCCCTGTCACGGAGCGGTCCGCTCGCTTACGCTCGCGGTTCGGTGCTGTCGCACCTACGGATTCGGTGGGCCGGCGTCATTCTTCGGTAAACAGGTGGATCTCTTCGGTCCGGTGGGGGCGGGATTCCATGTAGATGCCGGCGGCGAGGCTGGCCGTGGCGGCCGCTAGAACCACGATGGCGATCGGGTCGAAGCCGCGAACCCAGAGGATGGCGCCCACGGTCGCGACCGTTCGCAGAACCCAGGACAGCGCCCGGGTCATGGGCTGGCCGGCGTTGTGCAGGCGTGTCGCCGCCCGGCCCAGCCGGTAGGCGAAGCCCATCGCCAGCAGGCCGAGCAGCACCCGCAGGAACTGGACGGGAACCGGTGACCTCACTCCTCCAATTTGGTCCAAAGCGCGGAGGATTGCAAGGGCCGCCGGAACGGAGCGGGGCTGAAGCCAGGCTGAAGCCCCGCGCGGGCTAAAGCCCGCCCCCCGTCGGCGCTACACTGGTTTTGAAAGGCCAACCTTGCACCAGCACCCACACCAGCACGGCAACGACATGGGGAAGGTTCTGGTCTGGTCGCTGGCCGGAACGGTGCTGTTCGTCATCGTCGAGGCGGCGGCCGGCATCCGCGCGCACAGTCTCTCGCTGCTCTCCGACGCGGCCCACAATTTCACGGACGCCCTGGCGCTGCTGCTGGCCTGGCTGGCGGTCTACTTCGGACGCAAGCCGGCCGACAGCGTGAAGACCTACGGGTATCATCGCGCCGGCGTGTTGGCCGCGTTTGTCAACGCGCTTTCGCTGCTGATCCTGGCCGGCTATATCATCTTCGAAAGCTACCAGCGCTGGCTGCGCCCGCAGGCGGTGGGGGAGATGACCATGCTGGTGGTGGCGGCGGGCGGCCTGCTGGTGAATGGCGCGATCATGTGGGGTCTGCACGGGGAGCGCGGCCACGACGTCAACATCCGCAGCGCCTGGGCGCACATGTTCGGCGACGCGCTGGGCTCGCTGGCGATTGTGGCTGGGGCCCTGGCGATCCACTACACCGGGTGGCAGCGCACCGATCCGCTGCTCTCCGGCCTGATCGGCCTGCTGATCGTGTGGACGGCGTGGGACGTGGTCAAGGAGACCCTCAATATCCTCCTGGAGGGCCTGCCGCGCGGGCTGGAACTGGCCCAGGTGACCTCGGCCATGCGCGGCGTTCCCGAAGTGCTCGACGTCCACGACGTGCACATCTGGAGCCTGGGATCGAGCACCCACGCGCTGAGTTGCCATGTACTGATCGAAGACCTGCCGCTGTCGGCGAGCGAGACGATTCTGCGCAGCCTTAACGGTGTGCTCTCGGAAAGGTTCCGCATCCTCCACACCACGGTGCAATTCGAGCACGTCAACTGCCCGGGGTGTCCGATCCCGAGCGGGCAGCATCACGCGCACGAGGAGTAGCGGTGGGCATCACGAAAGGCGCCGGAAACGGAATTTGGGCCACGAATGAACACGAATGGACACGAATAAAACAAAAACCTCTTTCTGAAGCCTTGCTTATTCGTGTGCATTCGTGTTCATTCGTGGCCAGGTGTTCAGGACAGTAGCATGCATACGCTGGCTGGGATCCTCAGTGTCGCTCTCATTTTTATCGTCCTTTGGGACGCGTTCGAGACGATCATTCTGCCTCGCCGGGTGACGCGCAAAATCCGGCTGACGGCGGGGTTCTACAGGCTGAGCTGGCGCCCGTGGTCGGCCATCGCGCGCCGCATACGCAAGCCACGGCGGCGCGAAGCCGCGCTGAGTTACTTTGGTCCGCTCTCGGTTCTGTTTCTGCTGTGCATCTGGACGGCGGGCATGATTTTCGCATTCGCGGGACTGCATTGGGCGCTCCAGACCCGGCTGATTTCGGCCGATGGGCACCCGGATTTTTGGACCTACGTCTACATGAGCGGGACGGACTACTTCACGCTCGGTCTGGGCGACGTGACCGCGGCGGCGGCCGGCCCGGGACGCGCGCTGACGGTAATGGAAGCCGGGCTGGGATTCGGATTCCTGGCCATCGTGATCGGGTACTTCCCGGTGCTCTACCAGGCCTTCTCGCGCCGCGAGGTGAGCATCGTGCTGCTGGACGCGCGCGCCGGCTCGCCTTCGAGCGCGCTCGAGTTTCTGCGGCACTTCAGCGAAACGCGCGCCCTGGAGCAGCTCGAGCTCGGGCTGCACGAATCGGAGCGCTGGACCGCGGAGCTGCTGGAGAGCCACATTTCGTATCCGGTGCTGAGCTACTTCCGCTCGCAGCACGACAACGAGTCGTGGCTGGGGGCGACCACCACGATTCTGGACGCGTGCGCGCTGGTGATGGCGGGGATTCGGGAAATCCCTCCGCGCCAGGCGCAGCTGACGTTCGCGATGGCGCGGCACGCGGTGGTGGACATCGCGCAGATTCTGCGGCGTCCGCCGCGCGCGCCCGTGCCGGATCGGCTGCCGCCGGCGATGCTGGGACGATTGCGCCAAGAGCTGGCAACGGTCGGCCTGGAAATGGCGGACGGTGAGGAAGCGGAGGCGCGCCTGACCCAACTGCGCTCGGTGTACGAGCCTTACGTGAACGCGCTGGCGGAGCACCTTTCGATGCGGCTGCCGGAGTGGGCGCCGGAGCGCCGGCCGCTGCACAACTGGGAGACCAGTGCGTGGGGCCGGGCCGCGGCGGCGGCGTCCAAGGCGGCGGGCTGCACGCGAGTGGACGACGATCACGGGTAAAGCGGGGCGGCGTCTCTCCACGGGCGAGCCGCGTGGGCTAGAATAGGGATTCCCATGAAAGCCCGAGTGTTCGTTTCCTTGAAGCCAACCGTTCTAGACCCCCAGGGAAAGACCATCTGCGCCGCGCTGAATGGCCTGGGGCATTCTTCCGTCGGCAGCGTACGACAGGGCAAGTTTTTCGACATCGATCTCGCTCCCGGGACCACGCGCGAGAGCGCCCGGGGGGAAATGGAACAGATTGCCCGGGAGGTGCTGGCCAACCCGGTGATCGAAGAGTTCCAGGTCGAGCTGCTGGACTAGCCCCGGCCGTCCCTAAAAGCGCCGCAAAGGCGCGGGGGAGGACGCTCCCCCTCAAGCTCCGCGACCGAACCGCCGATAAGACGGGTGATGCTTCTCGACGTATTGATCGTGGACGATTCGGCCGCCATCCGCAAGATCGTCCAGCGGGTGCTCCGACAAGCGGAGTTGCCGCTCGGCCAAATCTACGAGGCCGGCGACGGCCTGGAAGCCCTGAAGGCGTTGGAAAGCCAGAAGGTGGACCTGATTCTGGCGGACATTAACATGCCCAACATGGACGGGCTGCAGTTGCTGGAGCGCATCAAGAGCCACGACCAGTGGAAGCAACTACCGGTGGTGATGGTTACGACGGAAGGCAGCGAAAGCAAGGTTATGGCGGCCGCCAAGATGGGCGCCGTCGGGTACGTGCGCAAGCCGTTCTCGGCGGAGCAGTTCCGGCAGACGCTGGATGGAATCTTCGCAGTGTAGGCCCGCGGAAGGGGACGGAATGAAAACGCTCGATCACGCAAAGGTGACAGACGCGGTCCGGGTTGCGACCCGCGAGGTCTTCTCGATGATGATGGGGTTGGAGGTGGAGGCCGAGCCGGCCTACGAGGAGGCGAATTCGACGGGCAACGTGGACGGCGTGGTGGCGCTGATCGGGCTGGCGGGCCAATGGACCGGAGGAGGGGTGGTGCAGTGCGACGCGCCCCTGGCACGCAAGTTTTACGCGAGCCTGTTGATGACCGAGTGCGACCCGGCGAACGAAGGCATCAGCGAAGAGGTGCTGGATGCGGGGGCCGAGATCGCGAACATGATCATCGGAAACGTAAAGAACGCCATGGAGCGGGACCTGGGACCGATCGGGCTGGGCATCCCCAGCGTGGTCTACGGCCGGAACTTCACCACGCGGAGCGCCGGCAGCAACTGGATCGTCAACCCGTTCGTTTGCGATGGTGGCCGGCTGCTGGTGAAGTTCTGCCTCACGCCTCCGATGAACGCCGCGGGGGGCCCGGCCGAACTGCTGGGACGCGAGTTTCCTCGTAAGCATCCCGCGATCGCATAGAAAGCCGGCTGTCCGGGCGGTAGCAGGCCACCGGCCGGTGTCTACGCCGCGCGCCAGACGAGGGCGCGCGAAGTGGCGCCCTACAGAATCCGGGGGCAGCAGCCGATTCTCGATGGGAGGGTTTCCCCTTGGATCGATCGCTCACCCAGGACGAGATTGACGGCCTGTTCCGGATCGGCAGGCACACGGAAGAGGCGGCGGCACGCGCCATCGCTTACGACTTCCGGCGGCCGGATCGCATTGCCAAGGAACAACTCCGCGCCGTCCACCTCCTGCACGACAGCTTCGCGCGCACGCTGGCCTCCAGCCTGTCGGCCTACCTGCGCGCATACGTGGTGGTGAACCTGGTCTCGGTAGAGCAGCTCTCTTTCGCCGAGTTTTCCCAATGCCTGCCCTCGCCCACCTGCCTGGTGTCGCTGGGGCTGAAGCCCTACGAGGGAAACGCGGTGCTCGAGATCAGCTCGGCCCTGGTGTTTCCCGTACTCGAGATGCTGCTCGGCGGCAGCGGCAAGAGCAGCAGCAACATGCGGCGCGAGATCACGGAGATCGAGCAGGTGGTGCTCGACGGGCTGTACCGCATCATCCTGCACGACCTGAGGCAGGCCTGGCAGGGCATCTCGCCGATCGACTTCACCATCGAGGCGCGCGAGACCGAACCACAGTTACTGCAGGTGATGGCGCCGAATGAGGCGGTGGTGGCCATAGGGCTAGAGGTCCGCATGGCCGACAATTCCGGGATGATCAACATCGGGATGCCGTCGATCGTGATCAAGATGCTGCGGCAAAAATTCGAGCAGCAGTGGAGCGTGCGGCGGGCCCAATCGACCGACGAAGAGCAGTCTCGCGTCCTGCGCCTGCTCAAGGGCGGGCACCTGCGGCTGGATGCGCGACTGGAAGGACCGGTGGTGCTGGCGGAAGATCTGGGACGCCTGGCGCCGGGAGACGTTTTGCGGTTCGACTTTCCGCTCGACAGGCCGGTGTGCCTGCTGGCGAATGGCGCGCGGAAGTACGACGGACACCTGGTGACGACCGGGCAGAAGCGGGCCTTCCTGGTGAACGAAGTCCGCAAGCCGCTGGAGTAGCCCTGGCATG
>DATNLV010000316.1:0-6135 GCA_035602665.1 Bryobacteraceae bacterium
CAGGCCGGCAGCATCCCGATATGGCATGTCAGGCTTCCGGGGCCTGGCGTCAACACGGGTGGCAGCGGGTGCTGCACCGGATCCGTAGGTCTGGCTGCCGGCGGCATACTTCCCCTCCTCCCTCGAACACAGCGTACCCTAACCCGGGCGTCACCGTCAGGCCACGGCCCCTAGGCGTACACGAACTTTCCGTCCTCACCCACGCCAACATGGATCGCCTGCACCTTGGTTCCCTCGGCCATCCTCGTCAGCAATTGCCGCGAGACTTCCGGAAGCAGCGTGTTGGTCAGAATGTTGTCCACGTTGCGCGCGCCGCTCTCGACTTCGGTGCAGCGCCGCGCCACCTCGCTCACCAGGGCGTCATCGTACGCCAGTTCGATCTTGTGATTCTCCATCAGCCGGCGCTTGATCTTGCCCAGCTTCAGCACCACGATCTTCTTCAGATTCTCGTCGCGGATGGGGTAATACGGGATGATCACCATGCGGCCCAGAAACGCGGGCTTGAAGATCTTGTTGAGCTCCGGCTTGAGCGCTTTGACCAGACCCTCGGGCGACGGCATGGTCTCCGCGTCCGCGCAGAGCTTCATGAACGTGTCGGTGGCGGCGTTGGTGGTCAGGATCAGGATGTTGTTCTTGAAGTCGATTTCGCGGCCCTCGCCGTCCTCCATCATTCCTTTGTCGAAGACCTGGTAGAAAAGCTCCAGCACGTCCGGATGGGCCTTCTCGACTTCGTCCAGCAGCACCACCGAATAGGGCCGGCGGCGCACCGCTTCGGTGAGCACTCCGCCCTCGCCGTAGCCCACGTATCCGGGAGGCGATCCCTTCAGCGTCGAGACGGTGTGGGGTTCCTGAAACTCCGACATGTTGATGGTGATCATGTTGTGCTCGCCGCCGTAGAGCAGGTCGGAAAGCGCCAGCGCGGTCTCGGTCTTGCCGACGCCGCTCGGCCCTACCAGCATGAACACGCCCACGGGCTTGTTGGGATCGTCCAGGCTTGCGCGCGAGGTCTGTATGCGCTGGCTGATCAGCTCCAGCGCGTGGTCCTGCCCGATCAGCCGCCGCTTGAGGATCGACGGCAGCTCGAGCACCATCTGAATCTCGTCCTTCACCATCTTGCCGGCGGGGATCCCGGTCCAACCGGAGATCACCGCGCCTACGGTATTGCTATCGACGGAGACCTGGATCAGCGGCGCGTCACCTTGCAGGGCGGCCAGCTCGAGGTCGAGCTTCGCCAGCTCGGCGCGTAGCGCGGCGGGGTCCGGAGCAGGCTGGGCCGCGGCGGCCGCTTCGCCAGAGGGGGGCTGAGCCGCGGGCTGAGCGGCAGGCGCGGGCGCTGGGCCGCCTTCGATCTGCGAGTGGATCTCGCGGATGCGCGCCACCAGTGCGGCTTCCTTCTCGAAGCGCTCTTTCAGCGCCGCCAGCTGAGCTTCGACGGTGGCTTTGCGCTCGGCGATCGCGGCCAGCGCCTCGCCGTGATCGGCGCCCAATTCCACTTCGCGGTTGAGAATCCCCTGCTGGACCGCCAGGTCATCGAGTTCACGGGTAGCGTCCTCGATCTCCGGCGGAATGGAGTTCTGTCCCAGCGCCAGCCGCGCGCAGGCGGTGTCGAGCACGCTCACGGCCTTGTCCGGCAACTGACGGCCGGCGAGGTAGCGATGCGAAACCTTCACGCCCGCCGCGACCGCGTCGGCCAGGATGCGCACCTTGTGATGCTTCTCGAGCGCGGGGACGATGCCGCGCATCATGACCATGCACTGCGCCTCGGTGGGCTCGTCAACCTTGACCACCTGGAAACGGCGCGCCAGCGCCGCGTCCTTCTCGAAATACTTCTTGTACTCGGACCAGGTGGTGGCGGCGATGGTCCTCAGCTCGCCTCGCGCCAGGGCGGGCTTGAGCAACTGGCTGGCGTCGTTCTGCCCCGCCTGACCTCCCGCGCCGATCATGGTGTGCGCCTCGTCGATGAACAGGATGATGGGCGTGGGCGATGCCTTGACCTCTTCGATCAGCCCCTTGAGCCGGTTCTCGAATTCTCCCTTGATGCCGGCGCCCGCCTGCAGCAGCGCCAGGTCCAGAGAGCGAACGCTGACACCTTTGAGCGGCGGTGGCACGTCGCCCGCGGACACGCGCTGGGCGAAGCCTTCGACCACCGCGCTCTTCCCCACGCCGGCCTCGCCGGTGAGGATCGGGTTGTTCTGGCGCCGCCGCATCAGGATATCGACCATCTGGCGGATCTCGTGATCGCGCCCCAGCACCGGGTCGAGTTTCCCGGCCTTCGCTTTCGCGGTCAGGTCAACCGTGTAGGCATCCAGGTTCGCCGTCTTCCCCGCGCCTGCCCCGGCGGTGCGCGGCAGCGCTCCTTCCATCGCGCCCGCCTCGGCCAGCGCCGCGATGGAGTCCTCGTGCGAGCCTGCCACGATGGTCTGGAAATCTTTCTTGAGCGCGTCCGGTTGGATCTTGGCGAACTCCTTGGGACTCACCTCGCCCATCAGCCGCGCCAGATCGTCGTGCGTGGCCAGCGCCAGGATGGTGAAACCGGATCGCACCTGGCCGGCACCGAAGTCGATGGTCCCGATAGCCCAGGCCTCTTTCAGCATGTTGACCAGGGAGACGCTGAAGACCGGCCGCCCGGCGTTGCCGCGCTTCAGCTTGTCGAGGCTGCGGGTGACCTCCTGCTGCAGGCGCGTTGCGTCGACGCCAAAGTGCCTCAGAATGCGCACGAAGTCGCCGCCGGTGTCGTCCAATAATTTCAGCAGGTAATGTTCGACCTCGATGTTGTAGTTAGTGCGCGAGACGCAAAGCCCGGCTGCTGCTTCGAGCGCGTTCCGCGTGGCGTCGTTGAGTTTTCCAATCAGAGATTTGAGATTCACGCTCATCGAAGAGTCCTCCCTATCACAGATCCAGCACCGTGTCGTCAGGGTCGCGCCCCATGGCGGCCGACTTCGCCCACGTGATCCACCCCAGGCGGGGCGCCGTGTCGTCCTCGCTGCCCAGCTCGCAACCCGGCACTTCATCGCGTTTCAGCACCAGTTGCACTTCGAAATCGAACTCGTTGCCGGCAAAGAACCGCGTCAGCGCCCGCAGGGGCTCATATGCCGTGCCGGTCGGCAGGAAATCCTGATACTGGTCGATCGAGAGCGGGCCCAGGCGGACGCGCACGCGCGACTGCTCGTCCCAGATCTCGTCGCCCACCACCGCGCCCACCGCCAGCTGCTCGGACTCGCTCGCGGTCGAGTCCAAACGGCACTGCGTCGGCACGTCGAGCCGGTACCATGCGCCCGCGAACTGCACGATCCGGGTGGGCACCTCGAAGTAGTCCTCGATCAACTGCCGCAGCGCCTGCGCCGATCGCGGCCGCTGCCCCAGCAGGCCCGCGTAGTACACCAGCGAAATATCCGCTACCGCCTGGCGATTGCCGAGCCCCTTGGTGCCCAGGCCCACCAGGTCCAGCAGATACTGCGACAGCCGGTCGCCCCCGCCGCGCTCGTACTGGACCGTGAAGCGGTATCGCTCCCACGCCTGGTAGAACAGCGAAATCATGCGGTGGTTGAATATGTCGAGGAAATCACGCGGCGCCGTGTCCTTGGCTCGAACGCGATCGGCCACGAACTGCGTGTAGTAAAGCGGCAGGACGCCTTCGGGGCCGGTGAGGCCCATGAAGTTCACCACCATCAGCGGCGCGCGCTCGTCGCGCCATTGGAGCGACTGGATTTCGCTGGCCGGAAACGCGTTCGAATTGTGCGCCGCGAACCGCACAACCTCGGTCTGTGGATGGGCGAAACGCCCCGGCGCGTTGCGGTCGCGCAGCAATCTCTCAAGCACCCGCACTGCCTGGAAAAACTGGAACTGGAAAGGCTCCTGGGAAATCAGCCTCTCCAGATCGCTCCGCTCGAGCACGACGGCTTGTGGCGCGTGGCTTGTGGCCTGTGGCTCCATCAGCGACTCCTCGGGCTTCGCCTGAGGATTGTCGCCGGCTGCGAAGCCACACAAGCCTGACTGGATCTACAGGCCACAAGCCACACGCCACAGGCCCTCATAGGAGCACCGCCTGCCCGGCCCTTGGCGGCCATTCCTTCATGAGCTCTTTGCGCTGCTCGGTTCGCGCTACCAGCTGGCTGAAGCTGTTCATGGATACGTATAGGCCCAGGAAGTGCTCCAGTACGCTCGCGAACAGGTACACGCCGCCGCCCACGAACTGCTCTTCGTCGAAGGTCATCTCCACGCGGGTGCCGCGCACGAACGAGATTCCGTTTTCAGAAATGACTCGCGCGAAGTGGCGCTGGCCGTCAATGCGCCGGATGCCCTGGATCTGCTTTTCCAGGTGCGTCGAGTCGCTGAAATTGTAGAGCCGCAGGATCTCCGCCAGCGCCTCTTTCCCTTCGCTGACCAGCGACAGGTAGTTCAGCGAGAGTTGAGAGATCAGCCGCCAGAGAGCGGCCTTACCCACCGCGGGGCGGAGTGTCGGCGTGGGCTTCTTCAGCGTGATGATGCGCCGGATGGAAGGCATGCCCTCCAGCTCGAAATCTCCCGCGTCGCTGCCGAACGGAAGCCGTGCCGGCAGGTCGCGATTGGTGCACAGGCAGCGCACCGTCAGCGTTTCCACGTTCACCTTTGCCGGCTGGCCCGACAGATCCGCCAGCGAGAGGTAGATGTCCGTGCCGTCGTCGCCGCGCTTGGCGGAGGCGCGCCGCTCGGCGTGCCAGAAGGTCTGTCTCTTGTCCCGCAGGCGGCCGTGCCGGTAGGAGAAAAACGGCTCGAACTTGGCCACTTCCTGCGTGTGCGGGTTGGCGCTCACCACCTCCTCGATCGAGAAGATTTCAAGCGCGTGCTGGCGCCGGACGTCGGGCACCACCGGGTATTCGTGACGCAACTGGTCGAGCAGGATCGGCTCGGCGGTGTGCTCGAACAGGTTGATGATGGGCGTGGTATCCGGGCGCAGCGTCTTCGCCGAAATGCCCAGCTCGAGCATCTGCTGGCGGTCGGCGCGCTCGAACGGCGAGATCAACACGATAAACTGCGCCCGCTCCTTGAATCCCGCCGCGGCCAGCGCCGCGAGGCCGTCCAGTTCGATAAAGAAGAACTTTTCGGGAAACGCGAAGTACTCCTGCAACAGCCGGTATCCGGCGAAGGACCGGCGGGTGTACGGCAACATTGCGTCGTCTTCGCCGAACCCGAAGGGCCGGATGGAACCCGCGGGCAACTCGATGGGCCGCAGCCGCGGGTTCGCGGGATCGCGCACCAGGATCTGCGCGCAGTTGTTCAGCAGCAGCTCGTAGAGCGCGTGCACCACGTTGCTCTCGCCGTTCAGATAGAACCGCAGGGAGCCCAGCTCCAGCTTGTCGAAAGACACGTCGGCCAGACACGCCAGGTCGAACCGCATCGCCGCCACGGCGCTGCCGCCCTTGATGGGAGGCTGGATGCGGTCGGGCGTGGTCCATTGCGCGTCCGCGACCGTCAGCGGCCACAGCGTGGCGTCATAGCAGGTGCGGAAGCGGCACGGCACGCCGTCGACGGGCCGCGAGTACAGCAGCGATCCGCGCGGAACCTTCAGGCCTGTGGTCAGCTTGCCCTGCTCCGGATCCAGGTGAAACTCCACCACCGACATGGCCGGAACGGGGTGCGTGTAGTGCGGGAACAGGATGCCCAGCAGGGCCTCGGTGACTTCCGGAAACTCGTCGTCGATCTTGAGGTGAATGCGGCCGGCCAGGAATGCGAAGCCCTCGATCAGCCGCTCCACGTGCGGATCTTCGCAGCGGTCCGGCTCCAGTTGCAGGCGCGAGGCGATCTTGGGATACTTCTCGGCGAACTCGGCGCCCATCTGCCGCAGGAACGTCAGCTCGCGTTCGTAATAGTCGAGAAGCTCGTCGCGCACCCGTTCAGTCTCCCTTAACCTGGTACTCGCCGCTGGTCAGCTCGAGAACGGTGTCGAAGGTGACCCGCTCCGGAGCCGGATCGATCCGCAGCAGGCCCTGGATCTGAAACCGCAAAATGCGGGCGCTGCCAGCGACCGGCTCCATCGTGACCCGCGGTCCCTTGATCCGGGGCTCGAAGGTCGCGATGGTCGACTCGATCATCCACAGCAGCCGCTTCTGATCCTGGGTGGAGCGAACGCCGAGCGCGGTGATGTCCGGCAGTCCG
>DATNLV010000317.1:0-11955 GCA_035602665.1 Bryobacteraceae bacterium
CACGACCGCCTCGATCAACAGCGCCCTGCAGCGGGCGCGCGAGACGCTTGCCAAACGCTATCCGGACGGCCGGCCGTCGGTGGCGCCCCGGCCAAATCCCGCGCAGCAAAGGCTCTTCGACCACTATCTACGAGCCTGGGAAGGGCATGATCTGGACGGGTTCGTGGCCCTGCTCAGACAGGACGCGACTTACACCATGCCGCCGTGGCGACAGTGGTTTGCGGGCCGCGAGGCGATCCGGTCCTTCTTTGCGATGGCTTGGAAGACTTGTAGCGGACTTCGCCTGGTGCCGACCGCTGCCAACGGGCAGCCCGCTTTCGCCGTCTACGCCCGCACCGAGGCGGACGGGCCATTGGCCGCGCACTCCATCCACGTGCTCGCGCTCGAGGATGACATGATTTCCACGCTGACGCTGTTTGTGCCGCCCACCGGCCCGCGCTTGTTTCACGCCTTTGGGCTTCCGCTCAGTCTCCCGGACGACGCGAGCGCCCGCGGCCGGTCCTAAACCATTTCCGGCGGGGCCGGTTTCACCTGGATCGAGATCGAGCGCGCGCCCAGGACACCGTGCTTCGCCGTCAGATGGATGACACCGGCGGCTTCTTTCGCCTTCACCCAGACGGCGCCCGCGCCTCCCGAGAGCGCCAGCGGATTCTCGCCGATCAACTCGCCCGGCCCGGTCAGCGAGAACGAAACCGCGGCCGAAGCGAAGGGCCGCATGTTGCCGTATTCGTCGACGACCATCAGCACCACGCGGGTCGCATCGCGTCCGTCGCCGGTGAGTTCCGTGTCGTCCGGCAGCACCTTCAGGTCGACGTCCTTACCGTTGCCGGAGAGCATCTGGGTCTTGACCAGCTTGCCGCCGATGTAGCCCTCGATCTTCACGTCGGTCCAGGGACTCTTCTCGGCCAGGTCCACCTGGAACGGCGGGTACTTGAGATGCGGGAAGGTCTCGCGGTCCGGGTCGGCTTCGATCTGCAGTTTGCCGCCGTAGTAGATCTTCAGGTGGTCGCAGTTGGATAGAATCGGCACCTTGCCCACGCCGCCGGCTTCCGATTTGTCGCCCTGCGAATAGAAGAAGCCCGCCTCGAGCACCACCTGCTGTTCGGGCTCGCACTGCGAGGCGTAGAAATAGGCCGCGGGCTTCGGAATCCGGAAGATGTCGGTGACGCCGTGGTAGCAGATGTGGTCGCCGGAGCCGAAATCCTTGTGCGTGTTGTAGTCGAAGGCGCACCAGCCCGTGCCGCCGGCGTAACGGTCGTCCGAGGCGAGCTGATTGTGAACCCGCGCGTGCCGGATCACGTGCTCGGCCACGCGCGAGACGTTGTCGAAGCGCTTGGTGGAGAACATGTGGCCGTTGAACTCGGTGTTCATGTACAGGGGGTGGTTCGGCTCCTTCAGCGGGAAACCGAAATCGTTCATGGTGAACACATCCTCGAGCAGCTCCGAATTGCGGAGGTAGCGGATGCCGCCGGTCTGGCGCGCGTCGTCGAGCGAATGCGCCAGGGCGTTGGTGCGAACGTAGAAATCGTGATTGTCCTGGGATTCGTTGATGCGCACGCCCCACAGGACGATGGAGGGATGGTTCCAATCCCGCTGGATCATCGCCCCGACGTTGCGGACCGCCAGGTCCTGCCAGGCCTGGTCGCCGATGTGCTGCCAGCCCGGGATCTCCTCGAGGACCAGCAGGCCCAGCTCGTCGCAGGCGTCCAGGAACGCCGGCGACTGGGGATAGTGCGACGTCCGCACGATGTTGCAGCGCAGATCGCGCCGCAGGATCCAGGCGTCGCGCCGCTGCACGCGCGCAGGCATCGCGCCGCCCACGTAAGGAAACGTCTGGTGCCGGTTCAGGCCGCGCAACTTGACGTGCTCGCCGTTCAACATGAAGCCGGCCGGCGTGTAGCGCGCCTCGCGGAAGCCGATGCGGGTGTGGTACTCGTCCTTCGAGCCGTCCGCGTTCGCGAGGCGGACCACCACGCTGTATAGCTTCGGACTCGTCAGACTCCAGAGCTCGATTTCGGGGAGCGCGTCGAGAGTCAGGTCGGTATACTCGGCCTGGCCCGCGACCTTGGCGCTGGCGGTTTTCAGCACCTTCTTGCCGTCGAGCAGCTCCGCGGTGAGCGTCGCGCCGGCGGCCGGACCCTGCAGGTAGCAGCGCACGGCGACCGCGCGGTCCGCAGCCAGGGGCCGCACCGGTTTGGCGTACACGTTGTCGATGAACGCCGCCGGGACGACGCGCAGCTGGACGTCGCGGTAGATGCCGCCGAAGGTCAGGTAGTCGATGCGGAATCCGAAGGGGGGAATGTCGGCGCGCTCCCGCGAATCCAGTTCCACGGCGATGACGTTGTCGCCATCGAATTTCAAATGCGGGGTCAGATCGAAGCTGAACGGCGTGTAGCCGCCCTTGTACTCTTCGAACTTGTGCCCGTTGACCGTGACCGTGGAGGCGGTCATGGCGCCGCCGAAATCGAGGAAGACGCGCTTGCCCTTCCACGCGGGCATGGCCCGGAAGTGGCGGCGGTAGGCGGAGACGAACTGAAACTCCGCTTCGTCGAAACTGTTCCAGGGCAGGCGGATGTTGGCGTGGGGCAGGGTGATCTTCTGCCACGCAGAGTCGTCGAAGGCGGGGTCCGAGACGCCCGGGTGCGCCTTGCCGCCGAACAGCCAGTTGCGATTCAGTTCGTATACGCGGCGATTGGGATCGGGCGGGGGACCTGCGTGCTTCGTTTGAGCCGCCAGCACTCCGGCCGCGGTAGACCCAAGGAGGAACATACGGCGATCGAGTTGTTTCATTGATGGCTAAGCTACCACAATTCGGCCCTTGCGGAAAGCGTTTCCACGGGAGGCAGGCGGGGGCCGGAGCGGGGCGGCTCTCCAGAGCTGCGACGTGCACGTCCGGCTTGCTGCGTTTCACGAAGTTGTACGGAGGCGGGCGTGGACGCCCGCTGCAGAACTGGAGTCCTGCCCCACGAGGGCGGCCTCGATGGCCGAGAAAAGGGTCTCGGCCTTGACTGGCTTGGTGACGTAGCCATCCATGCCGGCCTTGAGGCAACGCTCGTGGTCGCCCTTCATCGCGTGCGCCGTCAAGGCGATGACGGGAAGGTGCCGGCCGGTCGCGCTTTCCCTGGCGCGGAGCGCCGCGGTGGCCTCGAAGCCGTCCATCACGGGCATTTGGACGTCCATCAGCACAAGGTCGAACGGCTCCCGGTCGAGCGCGGCCAGCGCCTCGCGGCCGTCCGCTGCGATCGCCACCGAGTGCCCGCGCCTTTCGAGAAGCCTCCGGGCCAGGTGCTGATTGACGGCGTTGTCTTCCGCCAGCAGAATCCGGAGCGGGGAGCGGGCAGGTTCCGGCGGCGGAGAGGAGGCCGTCCGCGGGGGTGCGGCCGGGGCGAGACGTTCGGCCGGGTCCCGAAGCGCGTCGAGCAGGGCGTCTCGCAATTCCACTTCGCGGACCGGCTTGCTAAGGGACGACGCCCCGGGGGCGGAGACCTCGGTCGCCCGTCCGTACGGCGTCAGCAGCACGACCGCGCACTTCTTCCAAGCTGGCCACAGCCCGGCGATCTCCGGCAGGCGGGTGTCGGCCAACACAATCCGGAACGGCTCGCCGGCCCGCTCGGATTCCGCGTAAGCCCGGGCCGCGCTCGAGCCGTCGGCAGCCAGGCTCACCTTCACGCCCCAACGCGCCAGAGTCTCCGCCAGAACGCGGCGGCTGGCGCCGCTGGCGTCCGCGACCAGAACGGGGATCCCCTGGAGGGGGCCGGTCTCTTCCTCGATGGCGCCGCCGCTGGCTGGTGCGGCCGCGACCTCAGCCGTGAAATGGACGTCCGAACCCCGGCCCGGTTCGCTCTCCACCCAGATTCTTCCGCCCATCATCTGAACCAGCCGCGCGGAGATGGTGAGGCCCAGGCCGGTCCCCCCGTATCGGCGTGTGGTCGAAGCATCTGCCTGGGAGAAAGCTTCGAAGATGAGCCTCTGCTTTTCGAGCGGGATGCCGATTCCGGTGTCGCTCACGGTGAAGTGGAGCCGCATCCCTACGGCGCCCGGGCCGTCATTCTCCAGCCGCAGGCACACCTCTCCCCTCTCGGTGAACTTCAGGGCGTTGCCGACCAGGTTGGTAACCACCTGCCGGATACGCGCCGCGTCGGCGTGTACCCACCGCGGCACGCCGGGACGGGTCTCGGCGATCAAGTCGATGCCCTTTCCCGAAGCCCGCGGAGCGAATGCCCTGACGCTCTCCTCCAGGAAGTCGCGCAGGTCGAAGTCGACGCAGTCCAACTCCAGTTTGCCGGCTTCGATTTTCGAGAAGTCTAGAATGTCGTTGATCACCGTGAGAAGGGCGTCCGCCGAACGGCGGGCCATCAGCAGGCATTCCTCCTGTTCGGGAGAGGGATGGGCGTCGAGCGCCATGTCGATCATGCCCGCCACCCCATTCATCGGGGTGCGGATTTCGTGGCTCATGTTGGCCAGGAACTCGCCCTTGGCGCGGTTGGCCGCCTCCGCCGCCTCTTTCAGCGCCGCGGTCTCGGCCAGTTGGCCCCGGATGACCTCGGTCTGCTGCTTGACGCGATGCCGCAACACCACCACCCAGCCCAAGACGCCGAAGGTGATCAGAAGCACCAGCGCCAGCACCTGGGCCGCATGGGTCGCGCTCCACCAGGAAGGATGCTCGATTACGGCCACGTCCGCGGGCGAGCGCAGCAGGATGCGGAAGGCCTTGGGCACCGTCGCGCCTTCCCGCCGGGCGGCCTCCTCCGGGTCCACTTCCACGGAACAGATTCCGGTCAGCCCCAGCCTGCTGCCTTCCTGCCAGGCGCTGACCTCGCTGCCGTTCCCTTGGCCCGGCAGAACCGCCGTGAAGACGAAGTTGCCCGACGACAGCACCAGGGTCGGGTTTTTCGCCGCCAGATCGCGCCCGATCAACTGACCCTCAATGCGAACCAACTGGGAATCGTGATCGCCTCGAAAAGCCTGTTCGCCCGTTACCGGACCGGGGGCCACCGGCTGGCCGCGCCCCGCCGCCCGGAAGGCCGCGTCCGTCAGAGTCGGTTTGTACGGCCCGATGGCGGCGAAGCCGGTGACGTCCACCAGCTCTCCCAGTTTCAGAGGAGTGGTTTGGGAGGTCGCCACGCAGAGTCCCTGGTTGGCGTCCGCAATGCAGAGAGACCGGCCGGGCCATTGCAAGGCGACCCGCCCGCGAACGTGCACCCGGCGCGGAAACGAGATATTGGGAGTGAACGTCAGCAGATCGTTGATGGGGCGCACGGGCAGCGCGAAGGGATCGGCGGGCGCGGGCTCCTCGATGGTCACCTCCCCGAGCGTCGGAAAGAAGACGCGGGCGCCGGTGATCTGGCGGTTGTTGTTGAAGATGGGCGCCACGGTGGCGCGCATGCGGACCCGCGCGTCGATCAGGCGCTCGTAATCCGCCCCCGGTTCGGCCACGCTGGTGGCGCGAATCACGCCATCGCCCAGCGCCAGGTCTAAGATCACGTTCGGGCCGGAGCGGACCACCGCGTGCACGACCCCCTCAACCTCCACCCATTGGCCGTCATCGGCGCCGGTGCGCATGTGCGCAAGGCTGACGCGCGGCGCTTCGGCGGGCACGTGGGACTGGCCGATCACACGGATGCGGGGCTGCTCGACCAAGGGCGCGAAGTCTCCCGGCCCGCTCACGCCCTCGACGTCGATGAGTGTTCCGGCGGACAACGAAGGAGCATGCCCGGCCGGCACGGAGACGAAGATGCCGCCGCTCGAGTCGTGGACGAACAAGGCCCAGTGCCGGGCGTCGATGTAGGGATCGAAGTAGGTGACGACGGCGCGCAGGTGGACCGGGTAACGCCGCCGGGTTTGGTCGAGCGTCAGGCTGTGGGCCTCCCGCGCGGTGGTGATCGTGCGCGGGCCCGCGGCCGCTGCGCCGATCGGCAGCAAGGCAAGCGCGACGCTCCCGGCGAGGGCTCGTGGGTCCATGTCACACCCGGGCCGCGGTTCCTCCGCGCGTGGACGGATGGCAAACCGGTCCCGTGTCCTACTTATCGGCCCTCCGCGGGCGTTCCTGCAGCGAAGCAGAATTCCGGAGAAACACGTCCGGAGTGTCGCGGCCGGCCTACAGTCTCCGCCCGCGGACGCCGATAGCCTTCACGTAGGCCGCATCGACAGACGAGCGATAGACCCTGGGTGGGGCCTCACGGGGAACAAAGCCCATGCAAGACAAGGAAGTGATCCGCGAATTCCTGGTCGAGAGTCATGAAAACCTGTCGCGTCTGGATCGGGAACTCGTCGAACTCGAGAAGCACCCGAAGGACGCGGCGCTGCTGGCAAGCATCTTCCGCACGATGCACACCATCAAGGGCACCTGCGGATTCCTGGCGTTTTCGACTCTGGAAGCGATCGCGCACCAGGCCGAGAGCCTCCTGAGCCAGTTGCGCGACGGGCAGCGGGACCTCACTCCGGGCCTGGTGTCTCTGATTCTGGAAACCGTCGATGCCACCCGGAAGGTGCTGGCCTCGGTCGAAGCGAGCGGAGAAGAAGGGCCGGACCGCTTCGAGGAGTTGACCGAACGTCTGCGCCTGACGGCGCGATCGAAAGACGCTCCCGTTCCCGCAGCCTTGCCGGCTCCTTCGGCCGCCCCACCGGAGGACGGCGGCGAACCCGCCGAGGGCAAGAAGTGCGAGGAGGACGCCACCAAGACGTCGGCCGTGGCGGATGCCAACATCCGGGTCGGCGTCGGCCTGCTGGACAAGCTCATGGACCTGGTGGGGGAACTGGTGTTGACCCGCAATCAGATCCTCCAGTTCAACACCGAGCGCGAGGATGCCGCCCTCAACGCGACCTCGCAGCGGCTGAACCTGATCACCACCGAGTTGCAGGAGGGCGTCATGAAGACGCGCATGCAACCCATTGGAACGGTCTGGAACAAGCTGCCGCGCGTGGTGCGCGACATGGCCGTAACGCTTGGCAAACAGATCCGGCTGGACATGGACGGAGCCGAGACGGAACTCGACAGGACCATCATCGAGGCGATCAAAGACCCGCTGGTGCACCTGGTCCGGAACTCGTGCGACCACGGCATCGAGCCGCCGGAGGCGCGGGTGCGGGCGGCGAAACCGCCCACCGGCAGGCTCTCCCTGCGCGCCTATCACGAAGGCGGACAGGTGAACATTGAAATCAGCGATGACGGCGCCGGAATCGACGTCGCCCGGGTCAAGCGGAAGGCCGTCGAGAAGGGGCTGCTCCGGCACGAACAGGCCGAAAAGCTGACCGACCGGGAGGCGCTGAACCTGATCTTCAACCCCGGCTTCTCCACGGCGGAGACGGTCACCAACGTTTCCGGACGCGGCGTCGGCATGGACGTGGTAAAGACGCACATCGAGAAGATCGGGGGCGTGGTCGATGTGTTCAGCCGGCCGGGCGAAGGCGCCACGGTCAAGCTCAAGATTCCCCTCACGCTGGCCATCATTCCCGGCCTTGTGATTACGAGCGGCGGGGAGCGGTTCGTCATTCCCCAGGTGAGTCTGCTCGAGCTGATCCGCCTGGAGGGGGACGGCTCGGACAAACACATCGAGCATGTGCACGGAACACCGGTTTACCGCCGGCGCGGGAGCCTGCTGCCCATCGCCTACCTGAACCAGGTGCTGGGACTGAAGTCCGCCGGGCGGGCCGAGGCCGTCAGCATGGTGGTTCTGCAGGCGGAGGACCGCCAGTTCGGACTGGTGGTGGACGGGATCAACGACACCCAGGAAATCGTGGTCAAGCCCCTGGGCAAACAGTTGAAGGGGCTGACCGTGTACGCCGGCGCAACCATCATGGGCGACGGCCGCGTGGCCCTGATCCTGGACGTCCTCGGCATCGGCCAGCGTTCCGGGGTGCTGGCGGAATTCCGTGAGCAGGCGCGAGCGGCGGCGGAGCAGAAGACGCAAGCGGGAATTGAGCAGCAGAGGCTGCTCCTGTTCCGGGCCGGGTCCTTCGAACGCCTGGCCGTCCCTCTGTCCCTGGTCGCCCGCCTGGAGGAGTTCCCCCAGTCGGCGATCGAGCACGCGGGCGGATGCCAGGTGGTGCAATACCGGAATCGCATCCTCCCGCTAGTGCCGTTGCGGGCCTTGCTCGCATCGGCCGCGCCGGCCGGGGAAGAGGCACCCGACCCGGTGCAGGTGGTCGTCTTCAACGACGGCGACCGCAGCGTGGGGCTGGTGGTCGACCAGATCCTGGATGTGGCCGAGGAAGCGGTTGCGGTGCGTCAGAAATCCGGCCTCAGGGGCCTTCTCGGCTCGGCGGTCGTGGGCAAGCGGGTCACCGACTTTCTGGACCTGAACTATGTCATTCAGGAGGCTGCGAAGAACTGGGCCCATGGCGGGGGAGTGCTCGCGAGCGGCAAGCGAATCCTGATCGCCGAGGCCTCCGCGTTCTCGCGCGGCCTGATCCGGAGCGGTTTGGACATGGCAGGCTACCAGGTCCTCGAGGCGGCCAATCTGGACGAGGCGATTCGAGGCTTGGGCCAGCAGCCGGTAGACGTGGTCGTGGCCGCGCTCGATCTGCCGCCCAACGGCAGTTCCGCCCTGGTGGCGGCGATGCGCGGCAGGACGGAGTGGGAGGCGATCCCGGTCCTGGCCCTGGCGGACACGGCCGATCAGGTTCGGTTGCGGTCGCCCGGGTCGCAGGGCTTCGAGGATTGTCTGGTGAAGTTCGACCGGGAGGCCATGCTCGAATCGGTGGCGCGGCTGGCCTCGGCGCTGAGTTCGTCCGAGACGGCGCCCGTGTGTTCGCGAGAGGAGAGATAACCATGGCTACCGGCACCGCACCCCTGAAATCCGATGTGGCCGAGACCAGCGGACAGTTCTCCACGTTCTTCGTGGCCGACCTGTTTTTCGGCGTGGACGTTCTCCGCGTGCAGGAAGTGTTGCGCTTCCAGTACATGACGCGGGTACCGCAAGCCCCGGAGGTCATCGAGGGGCTGATCAACCTGCGCGGGCAGATCGTCACCGCCATCGATATGCGGCGCCGGCTGGGGTTGCCGCCTCGGGCCGGAAACCAGGCGCCGATGAACATGGTGGTGCGCACCGAGGACGGCGCCGTCAGCCTGCTGGTCGACGAGATCGGCGACGTGCTCGACGTCGACTCGGCGACCTACGAGCGGCCGCCCGAGAACCTGGACCCGGCGGCCCGGGATCTCATCCGCGGCGTCTACAAGCTGAAAGACCGGCTGCTCCTGATCCTCGACGCGGAGCGGACCGTGGATCTCGCTGTGGGCCGGGTGGCCTGAGGGAGGGTCCGAGATTGGCCTTCAGTTTCTTTTTCCGGGACCAGCAAGTGCTGGAGCGGGTGGTGGAACACAGCCTCCCGAGACTGGCGGGACGCAGCCATCCCCGCATCTGGGACGCCGGCGCGGCCATGGGACAAGAGCCCTACACGCTGGCCATCCTGTTCGCCGAGCGGATGGGACACTTCGCCTTCGACAATCTTCGCATCGACGCCACCGACGTCGAGAGTACGGGACACTTCGCCCGCGTGATCGAGGCGGGGGAGTACCCCGAGGACGAGCTGACGCGATTGCCCGAGGGCATCCGCGACCGATACTTCGAGCCGGACGGCAAGCCCGGGCACTTCCGGGTGATCGACAAAGTCCGGCGGCGGGTGGCCTTTCAGCAGCACGATCTTCTCTCCTTGCGGGAGGTCGGCCAGGGGTACCTGCTGGTGGTGTGCAAGAACGTCCTGCTCCACTTCCAGCCTGCCGAAAGGATCGAGGTGTTCCGGATGTTTCACCGCGCGCTCGGCCCGGATGGCCTGCTCGCCATCGAGCAGACCCAGGAACTGCCGCCGGAGCTCGCCCCGTTATTCGAGCGGGTGGTTCCCGACGGGCAGTTGTTCCGCAAGGTGGAGGGCGCCCCATGCGCATCCTGACGCTCGAGAACAGCGGCCGGGTATACACTTCCCAGGTCTACCTGGTGCTCGGCGGCGCGAGCCGCCTGGAGGACGTCAACACGCTGGTGGACACCGGCCAGGATCCGGCCGTACTGGCGAGCATCGGGCGCGCGCCCACCGGCGTCGGCAAATGGCCCGTGGAACAGGTCGTGCTGACGCACGGCCATTCCGATCATTGCGCGCTGCTGCCGCAGGTCCGCGAGGCGTTCCACCCCAGGGTGTGCGCGTTCTCGCCGAACGTGTTCGGTGTCGACCGCCTGCTGCGCGATGGCGACACGATTCGAATGGGCGACGAGGATTTCGAGGTCATCCACACACCGGGTCATAGCAGCGACTCGATCTGCCTCTACAACCAGCGCGAAGGGGTGCTCTTCGCGGGCGACTCGCCGGTGCTGATTACGTCGCCGGGCGGAACTTACGAAGCCGGATTCCTGGCGGCGCTCGAGAAGCTGAGCGCCCGGGATGTCCGGCGGATTTACTTCGGTCACGGCGCTCCGTTGGGCGAGCGCTGCAATGAGAGGTTGCGTGAATCACGGGATATGGCCACGGCAGGCTTGTCGGCCGTCGAACAGCCACGGCCAGTTAACAACCAGGCGCCGGTGACGGCGTAACAGCGCACATGGAATGAAAAGGAGCAATCACTATGGCAAGAGCAAATGACGGCGGGCGAGTTCGTTCCGACCGCAACCCGTCCACCGGCGCCGCCGTTCTGGACCGTCCAGCAAGGAAAGCGCCGGGTACGGAAACCAAGAATCTGTTGCAGGAAGAGATAGTCCGGCTGGTGGAAGCCTCGCACGCGGGCCGCCTCGGCGAGCGCGGGAGGGTAGAGCGGTTCGAAGGCGACGACCGCAAGGTGGTCGAGGGCGTGAACACGATGCTCGATGCCATCCTGCTGCCGATCGGGGAAGGCAACCGGGTCCTGGCGCAAATCAGCGCGGGCAAGATCGACGAACTCATCACCGAGACCTACAGTGGCGACCACGAGAAGATGAAGCAGGCCGTAAACAACGTGGCGGTGGTGCTGCAAGGGTTGCAGAAGGAGTTGGGGCGGCTGACCGAAGCCTCGAAAGAAGGGCACCTGTCGGAGCGCGGCAAACCCGACCAGTTCCAGGGCGCCTACGCGGGCATCGTGAAGGGCGTCAATGAGATGCTGGACGCCATCCTGCTGCCCATCGGCGAAGGCAATCGCGTTCTGGCCCAGATTTCGCAAGGCCGGATCGACGAGCTGATCGCTCAAACCTATAAGGGCGACCACGAGAAGATGAAGCAGGCCGTCAACAGTGTCGCCACGGCGCTGCAAAACATGGCGGCGGACACCAACCTGCTGGTGAAGGCCGCGGTCGAAGGCAAGCTGGCCACCCGCGCCGACGCCTCCAGGCACCAGGGCGATTACCGCAAGATCGTCGAAGGCGTGAACCAGACCCTCGACGCGGTCATCCGGCCGCTGAACGTGTCGGCCGAATACGTGGATCGCATCTCGAAGGGCGATATCCCGCCCAGGATCACCGACACCTACCAGGGCGACTTCAACGAAATCAAGAACAACCTGAATGCCTGCATCGACAACATCACCGCGCTGGTGACCGATGCCGGCCTGCTGGTAAAAGCCGCGGTCGAAGGCAAGCTGGCCACCCGCGCCGACGCCGCCAAGCATCAGGGCGACTACCGCAAGATCGTCGAGGGTGTCAACCAGACCCTCGACGCCGTGATCCGGCCCTTGAACGTTTCGGCCGAATACGTGGATCGCATCTCGAAGGGCGACATCCCGCCCAAGATCACCGACGCCTACCAGGGCGATTTCAACGAAATCAAGAACAACCTCAACACCTGCATCGACGCCGTCAACGCGCTGGTGGCCGACGCCGGCGTGCTGGTAAAAGCCGCCGTCGAAGGCAAACTCGCCACCCGCGCCGACGCCTCCAAGCACCAGGGCGACTACCGCAAGATCGTCGAGGGCGTCAACCAGACGCTCGACGCCGTAATCCGGCCCTTGAACGTTTCGGCCGAGTACGTGGATCGCATCTCGAAAGGCGACATCCCGCCCAA